>DPMS01000043.1 GCA_003541285.1 Actinomycetota bacterium | reverse complement strand
GATACGGGCGAGCAGGCGCTCGTGATCGCGGAGCTCTTGATCCGATCGGGCGCGCTCGACGTCGTGGCGATCGACTCCGTCGCTGCGCTCACTCCGAAAGCGGAGATCGAGGGTGAGATGGGCGACTCCCATGTCGGCCTCCAGGCAAGGTTGATGAGCCAAGCCCTGCGCAAGCTCGCCGGCACGCTCAACCGCACCGACACGATCTGCATCTTCACGAACCAGCTGCGCGAGAAGATCGGCGTCATGTTCGGGAACCCCGAGACGACGCCGGGCGGCCGGGCGCTCAAGTTCTACTCCTCGGTCCGGCTTGATGTGCGCCGGATTGAGACCCTCAAGGACGGCACCGAAGCGGTCGGCAGCCGGACCCGGATCAAGGTGGTCAAGAACAAGCTGGCCGCCCCATTCCGGACCGCCGAGTTCGACATCCTGTTCGGAATCGGGATCAGCCGGGAAGGTGGCCTGATCGACCTCGGGGTCGAGCATGGGATCGTCCGCAAGTCCGGTGCCTGGTACACCTACGAGGGCGATCAGCTGGGGCAGGGCAAGGAGAACGCCCGCACCTTCCTGCGTGACAATCCCGATCTGGCCAACGAGATCGAGAAGAAGATCAAGGAGAAGCTCGGGGTGGGGCCGCGCCTGGACGCGGATCCACTGGCAGGCGGCGTACCGGGTACGGGCGGCTTGAGCGTGGTCCCCGATGCCCCGCCGAACGGTGCGGCATCGGCCACGAAGCTGAGCGGGGCCCCCGGCGGTGTCGGGTAACAGAGCTCGCGCCGGTGGTGGTCGTGGCGGCGGGGCAGGTGGCGATGGTGTGCGTGACGGTGCGGATCCGCGTGACGGTGCGGATCCGGAGGAGGCAGCCCGGCAGATCTGCCTGCGGCTGCTGACGGCCGCACCGCGCACCCGGGCACAGCTCGCCGCCGCGCTGCGCCGCCGCCGGGTGCCGGACGAGGTCGCTGAGGGCGTACTCGGCCGGTTCGCCGAGGTGGGGCTGATCGACGACGAGGCCTTCGCCCGGGCGTGGGTGGAGTCCCGTCATCACGGCCGCGGCCTGGCCCGCCGGGCGCTTTCCGCCGAATTGCGGCAGCGGGGGGTCGCCGCCGAGGACGTGCACGCGGCGGTGGGCGCACTCGCGCCGCAGGACGAGATCGCCACTGCGCGGCGGCTGGTGGGGAGACGGGTGGCGGCCACCCGGGGACGCCCGCTGCCGGCCAGGGTGCGCCATCTTGCCGGCGTGCTGGCGCGGAAGGGGTATCCCCCCGGCCTGGCCTATCAGGTGGTTCGTGAAGCGCTGGAGCAGGACGGTGCCCTGGCCGCTGGCCTTGACCTGGATCCCGGGTTCGATCTTGATTCCGGGTTCGGGCCGGATCCCGGGTCCGAGCAAGATCCTGGGCTTGATCTTGATCAGGTACCCGATCCTGACGCGTGAGCGGGCCGGGCGGGACCGCCATTCTGGTGGGGCGGCCGGTGATATCGCGACGCCAGATGGTGGCGGGACGCCCGTACGGGCGGGGAAAGATCACGCCGGACCAGGCATGCTTGCCCAAATCGTTATCTCGCCTTAACCTCACGGCAGCGAGGTGTTGGTCCGCGGCAAGCGGATGGAAAGACGAAATTGGCCGGCAGGCGGTCGCGCCCGGCTGCCGGCTGGGAAATGGAACCGGTCCCGAGCCGGGTGCTTGAGCGGTCGACTGCTACGTTGATGGCTCGCCCGGACCCCGGGGCCGGGCAGGGCTGTGTCCGGGCCGTCGGCGGCCAGGCCCGGGTGAAAGAGGTTTGGAGGCAACACGGTTGGCCAGGGTCAGCGTGGCCCTGGCCGCACCACCGGGGTTGCCGGCAAGGTGCGTGGCGAGGCTGCCCGGCGGCCACCGGCAGGGGATGGACGGCTGCCACTCGCCGCAGGAAGACGCCGCGGACAGCGCGCATGACCCCTCGCCGCAGGAAGTGCCCCTGGCGCCACACGATGGTGCCCGGGCCGGCGAGCAGGATTGGGGTGCGCCATGAGCAGCACAGTCGCCCTCGTGGTCGCGGTGATCGGGTTTCTCGCCCTGCTGGCCGCCGCCGGGGCGCTGGTCGTCACCGTGCGCCGGTCACCGGCGCGTGGCGCGGGTGCGGTCCCGCCCGGCACGGCCGCCGGGCCGGCCATAGCTACCCACCCGGAACTCGGGGCTGAGGCACAGCGGCACCTGGCCGAGGCGAGCCAGGCGGCTGAGCAGGCCCGGCAGCGGCTGGAAGAAGCCGGCCAGGCGGCAGGGCAGATCAGGGCCGACGCCGAAGCCGATGCGGCCGCGATCGCGCGCCGGGCCGAGGAGGCGGCCGAGAAGGTCCGCCAGGCCCGCCAGGAGGCCGACGAGGAGATCCGGGCGGCCAAGGATGAAGCCAGTCACCTGCGGGCCGACCTGGAACGCCGGGAAGCCCGGCTGGCGGAGCGCGAGGACCGGCTGGACGGCGAACTGCGCACGCTGGAAGAGCGTTCCGCCGCTCTCGACGCCGAACGGCGGGATCTGGAGCGGCGGCGCGGCGAACTGGCGCGGCTGGAGGACGAGCGCCGTGAGGTGCTGGAGCGGGCGGCTGGGCTCACCGCCGGCCAGGCGAAGGCGGAACTAGTAGCAATCATTGAGAACCAGGCCAAGCGGGAAGCCGCACTTATCGTCAGGGAGACGGAGAACCAGGCCCGGCGTGACGGTGAGAACCGAGCCCGGCGGATTGTGACCCTTGCCATCCAGCGGGTGGCCAGCGAGCAGACCAGCGAGTCGGTGGTATCGGTGCTGCACCTGCCCGGCGATGAGATGAAGGGCAGGATCATCGGCCGTGAGGGGCGCAACATCCGGGCCTTCGAGTCGGTGACTGGGGTCAACCTCATCATCGATGACACTCCGGAAGCCGTCCTGCTGTCCTGTTTCGACCCGGTACGGCGGGAAGTGGGCAGGCTCACCCTGGAGCGGCTCGTGCTCGATGGGCGGATCCACCCGCAGCGGATCGAGGAGGCCTATGAACGCAGCAAGTCTGAGGTCGAGCAACTGTGCGTGCGGGCAGGCGACGATGCCATGGTGGAACTGGGCATCACGGATCTGCACCCGGAACTGGTGACCCTGCTCGGCCAGTTGCGCTACCGGACGTCCTACGGCCAGAACGTGCTCGGGCACCTGGTGGAGTCTGCTCACATCGCGGGCATGATGGCCAGCGAACTGGGCCTGGACCCGGCCCTGCTCAAGCGGTGCACGGTGCTGCACGATATCGGCAAGGCGCTCACCCATGAGGTGGAAGGCAGCCACGCCCTGATCGGCGCCGAGATCGCCCGCCGCTATGGCGAGCCCAGGGACGTGGTGCACGCCATCGAGGCGCACCACAACGAGGTCGAGGTGCGCACCGTCGAGGCCGTTCTCACGCAGGCCGCCGACGCCATCAGCGGGGGCCGGCCCGGAGCGCGGCGCGAGTCGCTTGAGGCATACGTGAAGCGGCTCGCCCGGCTGGAGGAGATCGCCGGTGCACACGAGGGCGTGGAGAAGGTGTTCGCCATGCAGGCCGGCCGGGAGATCCGGGTGATGGTCAAGCCCGACCGGGTCGACGACATCCAGGCTCAGGTGATCGCCCGGGATGTGGCCAAGCAGGTCGAGGAAGAACTGACCTATCCTGGCCAGATCCGGGTGACAGTGGTCCGCGAATCCCGCGCTATCGAGTTCGCGCGCTGACCTACTTCCTGGCCGTGATCTTCAGCTCGGGGATGCCGGGTGGGGTGAAGCCAAAGATCTGGGCGTAGAAGGAGAGCTCGGCTTCCAGGCAGGTAGTGATCGTTTCGGCCCGGCGGAAGCCGTGGGACTCGCCCTCGAACGCGAGATAGGTGTGGCGGATGCCATGCGCGGCGAGCTGGGCCGCTATGGCCTCGGACTGGGCGGGTGGGACGACCGGGTCGTCGAGCCCCTGCAGCAGCAGGATCGGGCAGGTCGCCTCGCTGACATGACCCACCGGCGAGCGCTCCACGTAGACCGCTTCATAACCGGGCAGTGGGCCGATCAGGCCGTCGAGGTACCGCGACTCGAAATCGTGCGTCTGGGAGGCGAACTCGCGCAGGTCCGCGACGCCGAAGTAGGACGTCACCGCGCCGAACGCCGGCCCCTCACCCGCGTGCGTGGTGACCGCTGCCAGCGCTGTCCAGCCGCCGGCCGATCCGCCCCGGATGGCGAGGCGGGCACCGTCAGCCTGGCCGGATTCTGCCAGCGCCCGGGCGGCGGCGATCGCGTCCTCCACGTCCACCACGCCCCACTGGCGGCGCAGCCGTTCACGGTAGCTGCGGCCGTACCCGGTCGAGCCGCCGTAGTTCACGTCGATGACGCCGATACCCCGGCTGGTGAAGTAGGCCTTCTCAGGGTCGAGCAGTCCCAGAGCATGGGATGTGGGCCCACCGTGGACCCACACCACGTAAGGCGGCAGCTGCCCCTGCGGAGGCGTCACGTCACTGTTGGCCGGCGGGTACACCAGCGCATGAACCGTGCGCCCGAACCGCCCCTCAAGCTGCACCTCGCGCGGCACCGGCAGGTAGCCGGAGTCGGGGACGGCATCGGCCTCCTGGCACAGCACCTCCACCTGACCGGTGGCGGCATCGACCCTGACCAGGGACAACGGCGTCACCGGGCCGCCCGCGACGCCCAGCACCGACATCCCGTCCGCGGACACGCCCGAGACGAAGACCGGGAACGGGAGATCGAGATCGGCCAGGTCCCCGGTTTCCGGGTCGAGCACCCCCAGCCTCATCGCCCCCTGGCCGTGCAGCACCGCCAGCCGGCCGTCGCCCAGCACGGCGAAGGGACGTCCGCCGAGCTGCCAGAGCGGGTTCGCGAACTCCTCCTCGGCCGGGTACAGGGCCTGCGCTGGTTGGCCGACCAGGCCCACCTGGTAGATGTTCCACCAGCCCGGCCAGTCAGTGACCACGTACAGGCTGGTCGCGTCGC
This sequence comes from Actinomycetota bacterium, assembly GCA_003541285.1. Classification (GTDB taxonomy): domain Bacteria; phylum Actinomycetota; class Actinomycetes; order Streptosporangiales; family Streptosporangiaceae; genus UBA9676. Next base: position 167 of record DPMS01000043.1, on the reverse strand, counting down.
GCCACAACGGTGCCAGCACCGACTCGCGCATGCCGCCCTTGACCAGCCTGCCCTGGCCGGGAACGCCGTCCTCGATCAGCGCCACCCGCAACTCGGTGCCATCCCAGGGCATGCGCGGATGGTTCCAGCAGATCCACGCCAGCCACTTGCCGTCCGGCGAGAAGCGC
>DPMS01000044.1 GCA_003541285.1 Actinomycetota bacterium | reverse complement strand
CTCGGCGCTGATCCGGTCCCGCGTGTCCTGGGCGGCGGTCTGCTGCCGCTCCTGCTCGTTCTCCAGGCGGCGCGAGAAGGCTGCCTCCAAGTCACCCACCAGGGTCCGCATTTCATCTAGGAGCGCCATTGGTCATCTCCCCCCATAGCCACGATGCTGGCCACCAGCGGCCGGCCCTGCCTTAACCCCCCGCCGCTCACCGCACCCCGCGGACTCCGTCCCCGCGCCGCAGGCCACAGCCAAGCGCCGCCGCGCAAGGCCCAGCGGCCCGTTGTCATCCGCTGGGCCCCGCGCCGGAGGCTTCCTACGCCTCCATCGCCGTGGCGGTCAGGCCGACTGCCTCGGCGTACTTCAGGTACGTCTCCACCGAAGCCACGACGACCCGGGCCTCGATGGCCAGGAGCTCGATGCCGACCAGGGAGATGCGCACCCACGCGTCGACAACAATCCCCTTATCCAGAATGCGGTCGACGACCTCTACCAGGCTCGAAGACCCAATTGCCTTCTCTACGGCCATCAGAAACTCCCCCCGTCGATGTACCCGTAGACCAGACCACGCACTAACCCGGGTCGTACCCTCAGCAAACGCCGTCTCTTCCGGGCAGCGTGATCTTTGTGTGTATATCCGTGGGCAGTGGCGCCCAAACCATCCACTCACACGATAGGCAGTATCCGGTTTTTCACACTTGCGTGACAGCGGCAGCCCCAGTGCCACACACCGGGGCTGTTCGCCCGGATATAACGAGATATATACCAGCGGCAAGCATGCGGCCGGGAGGGCGCGGCACGCAAAAACACGCGCAACCGCGTACGCTCCATGTCTGAGGAGTCAGTTACGAGGCCAACAGCGCCGCGAGCAGAAAGTGCATATGGGGAAAAAGCGCTCTCTCATCTATGTCCCGGTGCTGCACAGCCCCGAGGACATGGGTTCACTGGCCAGCAGCCTCCCACCGCCGGGTGACTACGGCGTGCAGGTCGCCCGGTACTGGGACCGGGTCGAAGCCGAGTTCCACGCCATGGGCAGGGCGTGGAACGGAGTCCGTGTCTACCAGGACGGTCTTCCCGATGCCAGGCAGGACATCGTTGCCCGGGTCGTCGCCGACGTCGACAGCCCCAATTACCGGCTCCTGCGCTGGCTGGCCAGCCAGGGGGCCGACGTGGTCGGCACCGAGGATCCCGTCCTCCTGCAGGAGGAATACGAGCTCCTCAAAGCCAGCATGGCTGACGAGGCGGCCCGGCGCGTCTACGCGGCACGTGCTGCCGAGCTCCTACAGGAGCGGGATCACTACATCGCGGCCCGGATCGACGCCACGCTGGCCGCAGGGGCGACAGGGGTCCTGTTCGTCGGCCTGCAGCACAACGTCGCCAGCGAGCTGCCGGCAGATTTCGACGTCAGCATCTTGCGCTGCGCCCGCGAGCTTCTTCCGGCAATCACGGCGGGCCTGGCCGCCCAGCGGGCGGCAGGTGGGCATTCATCAGACATGTCTTAGTTTATCCGGGCAAACAGCTCCACGGGTCCCCGGGAAACCTTGCCGCTGTTCCGGGAATACAAAGCCTGAAGTCACTTTTTGCCCCAGGTTTCGGGCCCGGATATGGTTGCGGGCGGCTCCTGCCGGATATACACAAAAAAAGATCACGCTGCCCGGAAGAGACGGCGTTTGCCGAAGACCGGGATAGCGTGATCTGGCCTACAGGTACATCGACGGGGGGAGTTTCTGATGGCCGTAGAGAAGGCAATTGGGTCTTCGAGCCTGGTAGAGGTCGTCGACCGCATTCTGGATAAGGGGATTGTTGTCGACGCGTGGGTGCGCATCTCCCTGGTCGGCATCGAGCTCCTGGCCATCGAGGCCCGGGTCGTCGTGGCTTCGGTGGAGACGTACCTGAAGTACGCCGAGGCAGTCGGCCTGACCGCCACGGCGATGGAGGCATAGCGCAGCCTCCGCCGCGCAGGGGTCCAGCGGGCAAAGCGCTGGGTACCGGCCGGCAGGCCAGTACCCGGCCAGCCCGCTGGACCCCGCGGCCATCTGTGCCAGCGCAGACTGCATCCCACCGGCGCATCTGTGCAGCCGGTGCGCACCTGCATCCTCACCGGCGGCGCATCTGAGCTGCTACATCCCCAACCAGCGCATCTGACCCGGCTTGCCCGTCCGCTAACCGGGCACTTCCCGTCCGCAGTCGGCCCGCTAACCGGGCACTTCCCGCAGCCAGTCACGCTTCACGCTGGCCCTTCCCTGGCCCTTCCCGGCGCCAGCCGCTAACCGGGTGCTTCCCGGCCGCAGCCAGTCACGCTAACCGGGCCGACCCGTCGGCCTGCTGCGGGGAGTCAGAGAGTCAGNNTGCCCCGCTTGCGGAACCTGGCGTTCGGCGGGCGGCACGCGCGGCAGCAAGCAGCACGCCCGGCGAGGCATGTGACCTGGCCGGGCGCGTCGGGAGATTCAGTCAGGCGTCAGCGTCGTGCACTGATCCGGACCCGTGGCATTTCGAGCACGAGAGGTGGCGCTCGCTCCCGGGTTCCGTCCCGGCACCGCCGCAGCGCGGGCAAGTCACATAGGGTCCGCGGACCGTCTGCGAGCCCTTCCCTCCGCAACTGCTGCACGTCAGCCGGGTGCCACCGGGCTGAACCCCTGACCCGCGGCAGTAGGCGCACTGAACCCGTGGCTCGGGCACCTCGACGACGCCGCGTCCCAGGCAGACCTGGCAGTCAGACGGCGGGGACAACAGGCCGAACGGATCATGGCCCTTTCCATGGCAGAACGCGCACCGTACCAGTGCTTCCGTGTTCGTCTTGGGCCTAGCCATACCAGTGGTCACCCCCTTCGCGGCGGCACGCCGCCACGAACCGGCGGTGTGCCTGCATTGCCGCTTCCGCAGCGGCAATGTTCGCGTTCTCGCGCAATCGCTCGACCCGTCCCCGGTGCCGGAGATTAAGGCTGGGAACTGACCTCACGCCACGCGTGTGGTGCATCCCCCGGACATCCTGGCTCCTTGGAATCAGCATTCGCGGCCCCCCGTCGTTCTGCCTCACTTTGCCCTTTGAGCCATCTAGCCTCATTATCCCCGTTATCCCCAACGTTACCAAACGCTCCCGTGAAGCTGTATGGGGGCCACGGGCCGGTGAATCGCACCTCTACCGCGTCCTCGTTGCTCACCGTTTCGAGATAATCCCCCAGGCGCGGGATCGAATCCCGGAGGACAAGCAATGAGAGGTTTAGTACCATCTGTCGCCCTTTTACCGGACGTGGTTTGTTGACCTGGACATCGTCAGCGAGCGCAGCGAGCTGGCCGAAGTAGCGGCGGCAGTCCGAATCGGCCTTGCGCTCCAGCTGTTCCCGAAGTTGCCGCCGGTGCAGCTGCTGGGCGAAAAAGGCGCGCCCGCGGGCCCGCGGCTCCGGCTCGGGCGCGCTCCCCGTCCCGGTCCCGGTCAGCGCATCGAGATTCCAGAGAACCTGGACCCCCACTTCGGCGCGTCCGGCCAGCGCCCGGAGACGGCCGGCCAGGGCCGCATGGTGCTCCATGAGCCAGCCAACGAGGTTCGCCTCGGCGCTGCGGTCGCCGTCGCCGGCCACGATGACGTCGAAACTCATCGGCAGGACGCTCTGCGCGGACTCCCAGGCCTCCTCCACGACCACGTTGTGAGCGGCGATCCAGCCGCGCACCTGCTCCTCGCTGCCCTGGTAGGGCTCCGGCGGGCAGGTGTGCGCCAGGGCCGCCAGATCCTGGTAGCGGACGGCGTGAACCGGCCCTCCATCGAGCGCCGGTGACGCGGGGACAGCCAGCCCCGCCGCGGCCGGCACGACGCAATAGAGGTAGAGAGCGTTGCCACTCACGTGTCAGATCCCCCCGGTCTGGCGCCGTGCCCGGATAACGAGTGTGCTGGTGGGGCTGACCGCACAGCGAGCCTCGCCGGCGACCTTCTCTGGCAGCGCGATCCAGCGCCGGTGGCCATGCGTGCCGCGCACCACCAGGCCCCGGCCGTCTGGATCAATGACAACGGAGGGCACGGCGCCTCGCGCCTGCGTGGGCACGCTTGTCACCACGAGCAGCTCGTCGCCCTCGGCATGCACATCGGTCGGGATGCGCGCCGCCAGCCATCCCTGGGCCACCGTCTCGCCGACCCGCCACGACTGCTGCCTCACCACTGCTGACCGCCGGTCGAAATGCACGCCTTCGTACCAGACCAGCGGGCCGCCCAGGATCAGCTCGACCTCCCGGAAGCCCTCCCGCAGATGCCCCAGCAGCACATCCTCTGCTTCCGTGCCGATCAGCGCCATGAGCTCGGCGGTCGTCGCATAGCCCCGCTGGGCGAGGTAGTCGAGGATGACCCCGGCCGTGCCGGACAGCCCGGCCAGGGCAGCGGTGAGCCCGGCCGGAACGGGGTGGGCAGGTGCCGCGGCCGGAGGGTCACCCCGCACTGGTCCCAGCCGCCGGGCGAGCGCCGCTTCCCAGTCGCCGAGCCGCGCTGTGATCACCCAGCAGCACCGCGGGCGGCCCGGCCCGGACCGGTAGCTCAGCCGGACGACGCGTTTGGCGCACACCACGAATGTCCGCCGCACGACATCCACCCGGGTGATGTTCGCCAGCTCGATCCGGATCGAGCCCTGCCGTCCTGGCTGCTGGAAGGCCAGTGCCGACGTTCCCAGGCTCAGCTGCCCCAGCCGCCAGCCACCGCGCTCGCTCACGCTGATCGCGCCCTGCGCCGCCAGCGTGGCGTCCTCAGGCCCGTTGCGCATGCTCGCGCTCCAGCTCCTGCGGCCACCGCTCCCGGCCGGCCAGCGCGCCGATGATCCTGCCGACGACCTGGTCGAGGTCGTCACGGACGCCCTGCACGGCTTCTTCGACACCGTGCTCGGCCTTCATCTGGGCGACGGCCTCTTCGAGTTCAGCCAGCGCATCGCCCAGGCGCTCGACCTCGGCGTCGCTCAGCCTGCCGCCCTCCACCCGGCGCAGCGCGGCCTGCACGAGCGCCTCCTTGATCACCTCCAGCAGCGCGACAACCAGGGCAAGCAGCCCATGCCTCAGGTTGTTCTCTTCAAGATCAAGCATCGCCGTCCCCATCGATGGCAAGTGCGGCACGGCGGATCGCCGCCTTCCACACGTCGATCCGCTCCCCGGCGAACAGGGCCTCGGCCCGGCGCCCGTCAGACCCGGAGGTGATGACGAGAACGTCACGCTCGCCCAGAACCCCGAGCTCACGGCGCGCGATGTCCAGCCCCCAGATCTCGGTGACAGGCAGTTGCAGCGCCGCGCCGTGCGCCACGTCCGGCCGCCAGGTGAACTCGGTTCCTGTCAGCAGCGCCCAGCCGGACTTCCAGACTGCCGGGCCGGTCCGCGGCACCCAGTGGTGCCACAACTGGCCTGCGGCCACCGCATCGGGATCAAGCCGCTCGACGCTCGCGGGCGGGATTTCGGCGACCGCCTGGCCGAGCCGCTGGAACCTCTCCCTCAGGCCAGCTTCCAGCAGGCCCGGCTGGGAGGTATAGAGAGTGGCCAGCGAACCGTCCGCCAGCGCGAGGGACACGATCTCACGATCGGATCCCCCGACGCTCTTGTGCACACCGCGCCCGATGCCAGCGATCGCACTCACCGGCGTCTCGAAGAGAACCTCGCGCGGCGATGGCCGGACCAGCAGGAGCCGCCGCTCGGTCAGGATGAGCCTGCCAGGCCGCCAGATACGGAAGATGCCGCGCGTGTGCTGGTGAGAGCCATACAGCTCGAGTACCGCGTGCTCACCCGGCTGCAGGCCAAGCTCCCGCCGCTGGGTCTCGCGGATCGCGTATGCGCGCGAATCGGCGTCCCAGCCCTCCATCATGCCGTATTCCAGCATCGTCTCTATCGCGGCGATCGCCCCCTGGAGGCTGATCCCGATGAGCGGAATCCCGGCCACCCCGATGACGAGGTCGAGCTTGAGCACGATCCCCTTGTCGAGGACACGCTCAAGCAGATCCCCCAGGGTCGCCTGCGACCCACGCTCCGGCTCCATGAGCGTCGGCTCACCTCACCGCACCGCGATGGGCCCCGGTACCTCCGGGGAGAGAGCGGGTGCCCGGTAACTGCGCCAGCCGCACGCCGGGCAGCCGGTGTCGAGCAGCTCGGCCCGGCCGGCGAACCGCTCGCCGCAGCCAGGGCAGCGCTCCGCGCCGAGTGCGATCTCGCGCCAGGCGGGTGTCTCCAGGTTGGTCCCGGAGGGAAATTCAAGGCCGTATCTGGCAGCGGTCTCGAACGAGGCGAGTGCCGCCCGCACCTTGATGCCAAGGAGCTCGACCCCGGCCAGCGAGACCATGATGTCAGCATTGATCACCAGCCCCTTGTCGAGCACGGCGTCGATGACATCTGCCAGGGCGTCAGGACGGTCCCTGGTCGGCTCAAGCGCCACAACGCTTCCCCTCTCTCGGTGGAGCGGAGCAGGTCGTCACCCGGTGGTGACGGCGCATCCGGGGCTCCACTCCCGCCGGCCGGTCAGACTGCTGGCGGCTTGGATACCGCGGCAGCGGGCTCCTGGGCGAGGTACTCCGGGCTCCACTCCGTCTCGTCCCTCCTGCGCAGCCCGGTGCGCCGCCAGTTGAGCAGTTCGCCCTGGTTGTTAAGACGGACCTCGTACGCGCCGATGACGTCCTGGGCCTCGGGAATCCGCTGGAGTTCCACCATCTCGACCATCAGCCGCCATCCCGTGCCGTCCTTGTCCGCTCCCGATACGACCAGCGGCTCCAGGTTGGTGGCCGCTGAGAGCTGCGCCTTGGCGCGTTCGGTGACTTCCGTCAGCTGCATCGACTGCTCCTCCCTTGCTTATCCGCCGGCTTCTTGCCGCTCGGCGATCACATTCAGGCGTGCCAGCAGTTCCGCCTCTGCCTCGTCGTATGCGGCCTCATCGATCAGGCCCGCATCGAGGCGGCGCTGCAGGTCCAGCATTTCCCGGCGGATGGCATCCGGATCGCATCGCTCACGGTCGGCCGCTTCCTGGACCTCCCGGAAGACGAAGTTGAGCCCCCGCACCGGCAACGTCACCGGGGCGAGCAGGATGTTTGCCAGAAGTCCCATCGCTCGGTCCCCTTACCTCGTACCTTTCCCCGTGCGTCCCCGTGTTCACAGCGCGTTGAGACCGACGAAGTTGTAGGGCGGCAGGGGCCCGGCCAGCATGAAGCCAAGCCGCCCGCCGCTGCCGTGATCCAGGTCCTGCACCGCCGCCTCAAACGCCTCCGTCCTGCGGCGTTCCACCAGGAAGGCCGCATTGAGCACCATGAGCTCGGAGATCGGGTCACTGCGGTGGACGTCGGCCGCCCGTGGCGCCAGCGCTCTGACAAGCTCGTCCGCGTCCCGCCCGCGTTTTGCCTCCAGCATCTTGGCAGCCCGTTCGCCCAGGTCCAGGCGCGCCTCATAGGTCGCGGCCGCGGGCCGCCTGGACAGCCGGTCACGCAGGGCACGCAGGTCGCGGTCCTGGGCGACGATCTCGCGCATGACGCGCTGCAGGTCCGTCCAGGACACCTTCAGGCCGAGTTCCACCCGGCCCGCGACCCGGTCAAGCAGGCGGCCCAGCCCGTCGCAGCGCGGCTCCAGGAAGTCCTCCACCAGCCACCGCGCGCTCGGCAGCACGGTCCCCAGCCGGGTGGGCAGGATGTCAGTCGTCCGCATCACGCCGTCGATGACTGCCTGGTGGCCGCGGACGTTCCTGCGGCTGACCTCATACCTGGGCTGGGGATCATCGCTCACCACAGCGGCCAGGCCGCGATGAGCGATGGTGTAGACGACGCCGTCGCCGCTGATCGGCGGCACATCGAGGACGAGGTCTCCGACATCGCGGATGACCCCGTACAGGTAGATGCGCGCTTGATCCTCAGCCATCGCCGCCCGCTGCGGGGGAAAGCCCGTCCCCGGTCCGCTCGATCATCATCATCAGGGTCGGGGCACCGTCGGCCGCGTCCGCCTGGGCCCGGCTGCGGCAGTAGGCGAGGAGGTCGGCCCGCGCGGCGCCCAGCGCGGCAAAGCGTTCCGCCGCGCTAGGGTCGCCGAGGTTGTTGTCTGGATGCAGCTGGCGGGCGAGCCGCCGGTAACTCGTGAGCACCGCGTCCTCAGAAATCTCGCCCGGCAGGCCGAGCAGCGCACGGCCGGCCGCCAGGCGCTGCGCGTCGAACCGGGTGACGCTGACCGTGGCGAAGCTATACGGGGGAAGCGGGCCGATCCGGCGGATCGTGAGCGCACCGGCCAGCGCGTCATCCAGCCGTTCGATGGCAGCGTCGAACGCCGCCAGTGCGCCGCGTTCCATCAGGAACGCGACATTGAAAACCAGCTCGTCCGCCAGCACCGCGTTCGGCTGGATGCCCTTCGCCAGCGCGCCGACCTCGGCCAGGAGCTTGGCCTGATAGAGCGTGCGGCGCTGATCGAGGGCGCGCTTGACGAGCTGGCCGACCGCCACCTGGCTGGCCAGCCGGTCCTGCGGGGACGCCTGCTGCGCCGCCGCCTTTGCCGACACGACCTCGGGCTGGCGCGAGATCTCGGCGAGCGCCTGCTTCAGGTCCCAGGTCGCCGCGGCCTCCACCTCGACCAGACCGGAAAACTGCGCCAGCGACTCCTGGACCTGGCCACCCCAGTGGGTCAGGAACGACCTGACCTCGTCCTCGGAGGCGAGCACCGTGCCGAAGCGGGCGGGCAGGACATCGCCGCGCGCCATGGCGTCCTCGATCACCCGCTGGTGGATGGTCAGCCGGCGCAGCAGCTCCGGCTGCGAAAGCCCCCGCACAGGTGGCCCGTCATGGCGGCCGATGATGGCCGCCGCCTTCCCCACGGCAATCGTTTTGACCGGAGCGCGGCCGTCGGGCAGGCCCTGCGCACGAAGCGGGGCACTCAGCACCCCGGCCCCGGCGACGCCATATACATAGGTCCGCATCTCAGTCATGACCGATCCCCCTCCGGCGTGCCGCCAGTGCCGCCGACATGTCCGCCCGCGTGACCTTGAGCCGCACCAGGTCCTTATCGGTGGTCTTGCCCTGCGAGATGAACCTCCGGGCAGCGTTCATGGTGGCTTCGCGGCACAGCCCCGCCAGATCGGCGCCCACCAGCCCCTCGGTGTCCGCCGCCAGCGAGTCCAGGTCGACGTCGCCGGCCAGCGGCCGGTTCCGGGTGTGCACACCGAGGATGGCCCGGCGGGTGGCCTCGTCCGGGGCTGCCACCTCGATCTGGATGTCAAAACGCCCGGGCCGCAGCAGAGCCGGGTCGATGATGTCCGCCCGGTTGGTGGCCGCCAGGATGATCACCCCGCGCAGTTCCTCGATCCCGTCAAGCTCGGTGAGGAACTGGCTGACGACCCGTTCGCTCACGTGACTCTCACCGCCGCCGCTGCCCCGCCGCGGCGCGAGGGCGTCGATCTCGTCCAGGAACACGATGCAGGGCGCCGCCTGCCGTGCCTTCTTGAAGACCTCGCGGACGCCCTTCTCGGACTCGCCCACCCACTTGGACAGCAGTTCCGGGCCCTTGACCGAGATGAAGTTCACCCCGCTCTCTTTCGCGGCCGCCTTCGCCAGGAGCGTCTTGCCGGTACCGGGCGGGCCGGTGAGCAGGATGCCCTTGGCCGGCTGGGCACCGGCATGGGCAAGCACGGATGCGTAGGCCAGCGGCCATTCCACCGCTTCGCGCAGCGCCGTCTTGGCCGACTCCATCCCGCCGACCTCGTCCCAGGTCACATCGGCCACCTCGGTGAACACCTCGCGCATCGCCGAGGGCTCCACCTCCCGGAGCGCGTCCAGGAAGTCGGCCATGGTCACCTCGAGTTCCATCAGCTGCTCGTAGGGGATCTCCGCCGACGCCAGGTCGATGCTGGGCATGAGCCGCCGGAGCGCCGCCATGGCCGCTTCGCGGGCCAGTGACTCGAGGTCGGCCCCGACGAAGCCATGGGTGACACCGGCCAGATGGTCGAGATCAACATCGGTGGCCATCGGCATGCCGCGGGTGTGGATCTCGATGACCTCCCGCCGGCCGTTGCGGTCCGGGATGCCGATCTCGATCTCCCGGTCGAACCGGCCAGGCCTGCGCAGCGCCGGATCGAGATTCTGCTGGATGTTCGTCGCCCCGATCACGATCACCTGGCCGCGCGTCTTCAGCCCGTCCATGAGCGCGAGCAGCTGGGCGACCACCCGCTTCTCGACCTCGCCCTGGACTTCTGTCCGCTTGGGCGCGATGGCATCGATCTCGTCCAGGAAGACGATGCTGGGGGCGCTCGACTGAGCCTCTTCGAAGATCCGGCGGAGGTTGGCCTCACTCTCCCCGTAGAACTTGTGGATGATCTCCGGGCCGTTGACGTGGATGAAGTGCGCAGCGGTCTCGTTTGCGACCGCCCGGGCGATCAGGGTCTTCCCGGTGCCAGGCGGGCCGTAGAGCAGGACCCCGCGCGGCGGATCGATCCCGAGCCGGTCGAAGACCTCGGGAAAACGCAGCGGCAGCTCGATCATCTCGCGGATGCGTGAGATGGTGCGCCCCAGGCCCCCGACGTCCTCATAGGACACCTTCATGACGCGGCGCCCGGCCGGCGCCTCCCCGACGATCTGGATACGCGTGCCCGCCTGGATCAGGACGAACCCGGTGGGGGCGGTGCTGGCCACGGTGAAGTCCTGCGCCCGTGAGCCGAAGAGGTTGACCCGGACACGCTCGCCGGCCTGGACGACCAGGCCGTCCACCAGCCGCCCGACATAGGTCGCGTCCCGTGCCTGCTGCGACAGGCGCGACGGGCCGATGGGCGCCAGTGCCACCTTCCGCGCATCGGTGATCGTGGCGAGTTCGACGTGGACCCGCTCGTCGAGTCCCGCCCCGGCGTTCTCCCGCGCGATCCCGTCGATCTGGATCAGGCCCTTGCCCCGCACATCCGGGTAGGCGGGCATCACCTTGAGAGCGGTGGAGTTCTGGCCGGTGATGGCTATCACATCGCCGATGTTCGCGCCGAGCTCCTCGATGCCGCCCGGGTCCAGACGGGCCACACCCCGGCCGACGTCTTTCGGGAGAGCCTCGGCAACGCGCAAGGTCAGCGACGGTGCCTCCTTGTGTGCTGGCGAGTGAGCCATCCCTGACGCCTCAGCCCTTGCCGGCTGACTTCTTCTGGCCGGCTGGCTTGTGGCCGTCTGACTTCCTCAGCCGCAGCTCCAGGTAACCGTTCTGGTAGCTCTGCCGGCGCGCCTGCGGGTCCACGGCGGCGGGGAGGAGGACTTCCTTCTCGTACTTCCGCTTCGGCCCGGTCGCCGACAGCGCGAGCACGTCCCCCGACAGGTCGAGGTGGATGTCCTTTTCCTGCACGCCAGGCACCTCGGCGACGACAAGGACTTCTTCTCCTTCATCGAACACGTCCACAAGTGGTTCCCGGGTGTCGCTCACCACGGGGCCCTCGCTGGTCTCACGCACGTTGCCGAAGCGCTCGACGGTGGGCGTGCCACCGGTACCCATGCGCACCGAGAAGCCATAGACGCCACGTGCACCACCGGGCGCGGTGAACTCCCTTTGCTGGCTCAGCTGCTCACCTTGCTCGGCAAGCCGCTCGGCCAGGCTGAGGAAATCCCCGAGCCCCTTGAAGAGATTCCCCAGGCTTCCCAAACCCTCGGTCTCGTGGCGCGTAGGGCGCTTCCCGCTTGAGTTCATCTAGCCCACCCCATTCTCTTGCGATGCTTGGTCAGTAGGGGATTT
>DPMS01000734.1 GCA_003541285.1 Actinomycetota bacterium | reverse complement strand
GGCCTGGAGTGCTCGGGCCGCGTCATCGCGCTCGGCCCAGGCGTGAGTGACTGGCAGCCCGGCGAGGAGGTCTGCGCCCTGCTGGCCGGCGGCGGCTACGCGGAGCGGGTAGCGGTGCCCGCCGGGCAGGTGCTGCCGATCCCGGACGGGGTCAGCCTGACCCACGCCGCCGCGCTGCCGGAGGCAGCCTGCACCGTCCACTCGACCGTCTTCGGCCAGGCGGGACTGGCGCCCGGGGAGACTCTTCTGGTGCACGGTGGGGCGGGCGGGATCGGGACGATGGCGATCCAGCTGGCNNGGCACGGTGGCGCCGGTGATCGAGACGGTGCTGCCGATGACAGAGGTGGCGGCCGCCCACCGGCTGCTGGGTGAGGGCAGGCAGGTAGGAAAGATCCTGCTGGCCAACTGAGAGGGCGGACACCGGGCAGACCCGGAGTGCGCGAGGTATGCGGAAGGGGACAGACTAGGACTATGAGCGACCAGACGAACCGCGAAGAGGAGCCGACCAGCAGGGTGGTGGTCGTCGGCCCGGACGGCATGGCCGTTGAGGGTGCCGGCGTCGATCACAGCGGCGAGCGGCCCGTGGTCGAGATGGTGGAGCAGCCTGCCAAGGTGATGAGGATCGGCAGTATGATCCGCCAGCTCCTGGAGGAAGTCAGGGCTGCTCCGCTGGACGAGAAGAGCCGCGCGCGGCTGCGGGAGATCCACCAGAGTTCCATCAAGGAACTGGAGGACGGCCTGGCCCCCGAACTTGTGGAGGAGCTGGAGCGGCTCTCGCTGCCTTTCACAGATGAACTGCCCAGCGAAGCCGAACTGCGGGTAGCGCAAGCCCAGCTGGTCGGCTGGCTGGAGGGGTTGTTTCACGGCATCCAGACCACGCTGTTCGCCCAGCAGATGGCGGCACGGGCACAGCTTGAGCAGATGCGCCGTGCACTGCCGCCTGGCATCGTCCCCGGCACCGCCGAAGAAGGAGCTGCGCAGCCGCCGCGGTCGTCAGGGCCGTACCTGTAGCGGGGTCACACCCGCCCATAGCGCAACCGCGCCAGCCAGGCTGCCGCCTGGGCGAATTCGGTGTCAGAGGTTCCCTGGCGGACCTGCGTACGGCCACCGTCCTGGCGCGGGTAGCTGCCGAGGAACCGGACGTCGGCACACACCCGGCGCAGGCCCATCAGGGCCTCCCCGACCCGGGCGTCGTCGAGGTGCCCCTCGCAGTCGATGGAAAAGCAGTACCGGCCCAGCCCGTCGCCGGTCGGCCGGGACTCGATGCGGGTGAGGTTGATGCCGCGCACCGCGAACTCGGTCAGCAGCTCCATCAGCGCGCCCGGATGGTCCTCCCGCAGGAATGCCACCAGCGAGGTCCGGTCGGCGCCGGTCGCCGCTGGTACGGGCCCGGGTTTGCTCACCACGACGAACCGGGTGACCGCGTCCGGCACATCGTTCACGTCGCTGGCAAGGACGGTCAGCCCATAGCGGTCGGCGGCGAACGCGCCGGCCAGCGCGGCGTCGATCTCCCCGTCCGCCACCTGACGCGCCGCCTCCGCATTCGACGAAGCTGGCCGCCACTCGGCGCCGGGCAGGTGCCGGGCCAGCCAGTGCCGGCACTGCGGCTGCGCCTGCGGATGGCCCCCCACTGTCTTGACGCCGTCCAGGGCCGTCCCTTCCCTGGCCAGCAGGGCGAACGTCACGGGCAGCAGCAGTTCGGCGCAGATGGCCAGATCCGGCCCCGCGGAGAGCTCATCCAGGGTGGCAGTGACCGCCCCCTCGACCGAGTTCTCGATCGGCACCATTGCCCGCTCCGCCGCCCCGCCGCGGACCGCGTCCAGGGTGGCCTGGATACTCGGGCAGGGCAGCGCATCGGCCAGCGCGGGCGGGTCGAACTCCCCGAGTGCGGCCTCGGTGAAGGTGCCCTCGGGACCGAGATAGGCGTAACGGACTGCCATGGAACTCATCCTGCCAGCCAGCAGCCTGTGGTCGGGACTCAGGCCCGCGGGTCCCCGGCCCGGCGGACCGTGCGCCCCCGGCTGGCCGGCCACAGGACCAGCACCAGGAGGACGGTTACCACCAGCAGGATCGCCGGGGTCACCACCGTCCTGACCACGGACTGCAGCCAGCCCAGCCCGGCAGGCATCGCAATGCCCCGGGCCGGCAGATAGCCGAACGCCAGCGCCGCGGTGCGGGCCAGCACCAGCCAGTCGAGCGCCGCCCAGGGCAGGGCGGCCCAGGGCAGGAGGGCCAGCAGCGCCCAGGCCAGCCCGTCATACCAGGGCAGGACATAGGGCCAGGCAACCAGCCACGCGAACCCGATCACGAACGAACTGCCCGCCGCCAGCACCGGCAGCCCCACCGGGCCAGGAGCCGGGATACCCGGCGCCGCTGTTCCCGCACTGCCGCGCCGGCTGCCCGGGCCGGCACCCCCGGCCAGGCTGAGCATCGGCCGCAGGAACAGCGCGAGCAGCGCCGCCGCCAGCATGATCGCTGCCGCCCTGACCAGGTCGTTCGCGCTCGCCTCGCCGACGAGCAACTGCAAGCCGGATCTGACCCACCGCCACGGGCTCCCGATGGACACATAACTGCCAGCCCGCAACGCCGGACCCAGCGACGCCACTCCCCAGGGCAGGAAGGCTGCCGCGGCGGTCACCAGGAACCCTGCTGTCACCCCGCCCGCCGCCAGCACCAGCGGCCCCCACCGCGTGCGCAGCGGCTGCCGGGGGCGGCCCACCTGCCCGGGGCCGCCCCGGGGCCACCAGGCCAGCAGGGCGGCCACCACCAGCCCACCGGCGACCAGCACGAAGGACAGCTTCACCGCGAACGCCAGTCCGGTGAACACGCCTGCCACCGCCGCCGGGCCGAACCTGGCGGGCCCCTGGCCTGCCTGGCCCCACGAGAAGACCGCGATCGCGGCGGCGCAGAAGACGATCGCCTGGCTGTCCACATGCGCTCCGGCGACCAGCAACTGGAGCAGCAACGGGTTGAGCGTCCAGATCAGCCCGGCCCGCAACTGCCGTACCCGGCTGCCACCGGTGAGCGCGTGCAGCAGCAACCCGGTGGCGGCGAAGGCGGCCAGGCCGAGCAGGGACAGGGCGAACACCGTGAGCCGGGGGGACGTACCGCCGATCCAGGAGGCCAGCGCCTGCCCGCCGGTGGCCAGGCTGCCATACACCGAGGGGCTGGTCCGCCAGTCCTGCACCGCCCGCCCCACCGGATCGCCGAGCCGCGCCAGCATGGCGGGGGTGGTGCGGTAGGGGTCGTGGCCGGTCACCACCATCCGCCCGTAGGCGGCGTAGGAAAGGTGATCCGAGCTGCCGAACGGAGGTGTCAGCGCCAGTGCCGTCGCCGTGAGCAGGCCCGCTGCCAGCACGATCCGTGGTGAGACGGTCCAGCCACGACGGAGTGCATGCAGGCACAGGCCGAGCCCGGCGGTGCCGGCTGCCAGCGCGGCGGCGGCCAGGCTCACCGTCGCCTGCGGCGAGAGATGGAGGCCGAATGCCCATGGCGGCTGCCCCGGCCGGCCCCGCCCTCCCGGCAGGGCCGGCTCCATCACCGACGGGCCAGCCAGGGCGACGGCAAGAGTCAGCGTGATGCTGACTGCCGTGGCGGCGAGCCCAGCCCGCCCGGCACGCCGGGCACCGGACCCGGCGTCTGCGCCCAGCCGCCGGTCCCCGGGACCGGCCAGATCCCGGGGAGGCGTGCCGGACCGGGTGCCGCGGCTCATCCGCGCCCGGGCCGGGGCCTCCGCCCCCCTGCCTGGCGGACCGCGAGCGCGTACGCGACATCGGCGAACTGCCGGGCGCGGTGCACCTGGGCGCGCCAGTCGGCCCCGGTTGCCCGGTGGGCCAGCGGGACCTCCACCTCTTTCACCCGCATGCCCTGCCGGAGCAGGTCGATGGTGAGGGCTGTCTCCACCCCGAACCCATGGGCGAGCGGCCGGGCCGCCTCGAACGCGGCGCGGGTCAGGCACCGCTGCCCGTTGAGCGGCTGGGCTGGCCGCCACCCGGTGGCGCGCTCGATGCCCGCGCCCGAGAGCGCGACCACGAACCCGTGACCACCCTGCCTGACCCGGTTCGCGAAGACCGCGATCGTCATATCCGCCTCGCCGGCCAGGACCGGCGCGGTCAGTGCCGCCGCCTCACCGGCGGTCCGGCCGAGATCACCGTCGAGGAAGAGCAGATGACGTGGGCTGGCCCGGCCGTCGCGCGATTCCAGCAGGAGCACGGCTTCCGCCCCTGTCTCCATCGCGGCGGCCTTGCCACGGCTGCGGGAATGGCTGACTACGCAAGCCCCCGCCGCCTGCGCCAGCGACCCGGTGCCGTCACGGGAGCCGTCATCCACGACGACGACCAGGTCCACCCCCGGCAGCCCGGTGGCTCCGGAAACGGTCGCCCGGATGCGGTCGGATTCGTCTTTGGCGGGGATGATGACAGCCACGTCGCCGCTCGGCAGCATGGGCCCGATCCTAGGTCCTCGTCCTGCGTCCGGGCCGGCGGTTGCCGCACTGCGCTGCCCGCGCAGCTACTGGCCGGTCAGGCTGGCGAGGTCATCGTGGACGGTGAACACAGACCCCAGCCCGGTCACCTCCAGTATCTTGCGCACCGCCGCCCGCGGCGCGGCGAGCGCAAGGTCGCCGCCCCGCTCACGGGCCTGACGATGTGCGGCAAGCAGGACGTTCATGCCGGTGGAATCGCAGAACTCGACCGCGGACATGTCCACCACGATCCGGGCGGGATCATCGCCCGCCATCGCGGCGGTCAGTTCGCTTTGCAGCCGGGGCGCCGTATAGAGGTCGATCTCACCAGCGAGCATCACGATGGTGTGATCACCCTGAGATCGGCTCGACACTCGTAGCTCCACGTGCCGCACCCTACCGGTCCAGCGCGCTGACGACCATAGCCTCCGGCAGGACGCACCATCGGTGAATGGGCGCGGCGGCCTGCGCTCACCCGGGCGCAGGCCGTGCTCACCTGGGCAAAGTCAGTGCTCACCCGAGCGCGGAGGTGGCGGCAGGGATCAGGCCGGGAGCGGCCACTGTGGCGATCGCCGCAGCCGGGAGGGCCGCCACCACCGGAGCCGGAGGCGTCTCCTGCGCCCTGCCGGGCTGCACAACCGGATCCCGGCTGACCGCACACGACATGCATCGCGGGCCACCCCTGCCGCTGCCGAGTTCGCTGCCCGGTACCCGGATCACCTCGATCCCGGCTTCCTCAAGCCGTGCATTCGTCTCCACGTTTCGCTCGTGGCTGACTACCAGGCGCGGGCCGAGCACCAGCGTGTTGCGGCCGTCGTCCCACTGCTGCCGGGAGGTGGCGGGGGGATCGAGGCCGGTGCTGATCACCGTCAGCGTATCCAGGCCCATCGCCTCCGCAGCCGCCGCCAGGAACGGCCGGGGAGGCGAGATCCGGAGCCCGCCCGGCGAAGGTGTGATCGTGTGCGCCCGCAGCAGGTAGGCGAGCGCCGGGAACATCAGCACGGTGTCCGCCGCGATCAGCGTGCACACGGTGTCAAGGGGAACGTCGCCATGCTCGCTCATCGGGACAGCCAGCACGGTCTGGGCGAGCCCGCAGCCAAACAGGCGGCGCGCCAGCCGCTCCACGGCCGCGGAACTGGTCCGCTCCCCCACGCCGACGGCAAGGATTCCCGGCGCGAGCTGGAGCACGTCGCCGCCGTCGAGCG
The DNA here is from genome assembly GCA_003541285.1 of Actinomycetota bacterium. Taxonomy (GTDB): domain Bacteria; phylum Actinomycetota; class Actinomycetes; order Streptosporangiales; family Streptosporangiaceae; genus UBA9676. The sequence goes on along the minus strand of DPMS01000734.1, from coordinate 747 downwards.
GTTCCATGCCGGGGCCGTAGACGCAACTGGTCCCGGCAAACCGGGGGTGGTGACCGTACAGGATCCCGATCAGGGCACACTCCCGGCCCCGCCCCTGGCCGCCCAGGCTCGTCACCGCCACCGCGGCCCGGCCGGTCCACACGCTGGAGTCCCTGGTGAACACCAGGTTCGGCAGTGGCTCAAGCACGAAGTCACGCCGGCCGAGCAACCCGTACACAAGACCTCTGCCGGCCCTGAACTCCTCCGGGGTCAGGCCCGCCACCAGCACCTGCGCCAGCGACTCCGGGTCCAGGCCCTCCAGGTGACTGCGCAGGTCGGCACGCAACTGCTCGCCTAGCCGCGGATCACTGAGCGCGGCGTCAACCGCTTCCTGCCTGGCCCGGGGATACTCCAGCGTGTCCTGGAGCATCTCAGTGACGTAGAGCACCTCGACGTGGTGGTCACGCAGCACCTGCGTGAGGAAGTCATGCTCCTGCTGCGCGCGGGCCACCCAGGGCAGCCCGGCAAACAGCAGCCGGTCCCGGGTGCGTGGTGTGATCCGCTTCAGCTCGCCCCCCGGGCGATGGGCGAGCACGGTCCGCAGCCGGCCCACCTCACTGTCCACGCCGTGGGTGTGGCTCACGAACCCCCCTGCGTTTTCGCCCCGGCCCCGACCGGCTGGCCCTTCGGGGGAAGTATCACCGCTTGGCGGGCTGATTACGCCTGGGCGGCGGTGCTGATTACGCCCCCGGCAGGCGGTGCTGATTA
>DPMS01000445.1 GCA_003541285.1 Actinomycetota bacterium | reverse complement strand
CTAAAAGTCCCCGCGTCCCAGATCCGGGCGGTGCGGTCGTTAGACGCGGTGGCGATCCTGCGGCCATCCGGCGACCACATGAGCGCTTCTACCCAGTTGTCGTGGCCGCGCAACACAGCTGCCTCGACGTAGCGACGGCTGTCCCAGATGATCACGCACATATCCCGGGACGCCGTGGCCAGCCGGTCTTGGTCCGGGGTTGACCAGGACACGTCGTGCACCCACCCGGTGTGGCCGCGCAGGGTTCCTAGCAAGGTGCCGTCGACGCTCCAGACGCGGGCTGTCTGGTCGTGGGACGCGGTAGCCAAGCGTGTGCTGTCGGGAGACCACCCGATCCCTTGGACCTTGCCGTCGTGGTGGAGAAGGCGTTCCCTGGCTGCCGCGTGCGCCTCCCACACCCGCGCGGTCTTGTCGTAGGACGCGGTCGCTATCATCGAGCCGTCGGGCGACCATGACAGATCGTGCACCCAGTCGGCGTGGCCGTGGAGCGCCGCCAGCTCGGCACCGGACTCGCTGTCCCAGATCCGCACGGTTCGGTCCCGCGACGCTGTGGCCAGTGACTCCCCGTCCGGGGACCAGGCCACGCGGTGCACCCAGTCGTGGTGGCCGCGCAGCACAAGCGGTGCGACCTCGCTGTCCTCGGCGTGCCAGACCCGCACCGTTTCGTCGCTGGACGCCGAGGCGATCAGCCGCCCATCGGGCGACCACGCCACGCAGTGCACCCAGTCGTCATGCCCTGCGATCGTCCTCAGGTGGGCCCCGCTGGCGGCATCCCAGATGCGGATGGTGCCGTCGCTGGAACCAGTCGCCAGCCGCTGCCCGTCCCCGGACCACGCCACGCTCCGCACCCAGCTCTCATGCCCCCGCAGGGTGACGAGCGCCCGGCTCGTTTCGGCGTCCCATACCTTGGCGGTGTGGTCATGCGAACCGGTGGCCAGATGCGACCCGGAGGGAGCCCACGCCACAGCGTGCACCACGTCCTTGTGACCTGCCAGCCGGGCGAGCTGATCTCCGCTGCCCGCGTCCCAGATCATGGCCGTGTGGTCGTTCGAGGCGGTCACCACTCGCCGGCCGTCGGGTGCCCAGGCGACCGCGCGCATCCAGTCCGAATGCCCGCGGATGCTCCGGACCCCTGTCCCGTCCACACGCCAGATCCGCAGGGTGCGGTCGTGCGAGCAGGTTGCGATCCGCTGCCCGTCGGGCGACCACGCGACCCCCCGCACGGCGTCCTTGTGCCCGCGCAGGATCGCCTTTGTCCGCAACCGCTCCAGCGCGGCCAGCAATGCCCGGTGTGCGAGCGGGGTGTGCCCGCACTCGTCGACCGCGGCGAGCACCAGCAGCACGCTCTGCTCAGCGTCGCGGTCGGCGAGGCCAAGCGCATAACGGGCCACCGCCTCCGAGAGCTGCTTTCGGGCCTCGTGGTCCGAGAACGCCGAGCGCTGCAGGAACTCGTGGAGGGTGGGGGATTCCCCGCCGACGGGTGCGTCGCGGGCGGTCCATGCGAGCGCCCTGCGCAGGCGATCGCCTCGCAGCAGGTAGGAGTCCAGCCGCCCGGAGTCATTCCAGTCCTCTGCCGCTCGCTCGAGCTCCGCCCGTTGCCGCAAGTCGTCTGACCGGGCGAAGATTGCCTCGCGGAGCGGTGCCCACTGGCGGAATATCGCCTCGTGGACCACTTCCAGGCGGCGTCCCGCACCGTCGCCCACGCTGTGCAGCAGCCTGGCTGCGGTAAACGCGTCCACTACGTGGCGCTCGGTCGGGCTCAGGTTCTCCTCCGCCACACGCCGACGCATCGGCTGATCGCCATCCAGCGCCACGAAGTTCGTCAGCACGTCGGTCACGGAAACGCCGGGATACGCGGCCGCCAGCTCCGCCGCAACCTTGTCAGCCTGCCGCGCGAGGGTCCCCGCCACGCCTCCGACCCGCACGTAGTCGTCGGCAGTGACCATGCCGTTGGCGCCCCTCGTCTCATACAGGGCCCGAAGCGTGCACGCGAGCAGCGGCATCGCGTCCCCGCTGCCGGTGTCATCGACAAGGCGCCCAACCACACCCGGCGCGAAGGTGAGGCCCGCCCGTTCGGCTGGCTTTTCGATGACCTCGAAGAGCGCTTGCCGGTCAAGGGCCCCGATCACGACTGGGTTCTTGAAAAGCTGGGCGAATCCGCGGTCCAAGAAAGCCGTCAGAAAGTCGGACCGCAGCGCACATAGGATCCACAGTTTCGGATCATCGCGCAGCCCCTGATCGAGCAGGTTCAGGAAGGACTTGCACTCGCTTTCACCGCAGAGAGTCACGAGTTCTTCGGCCTGATCGATGATCAGCAACGTAAATCGGGTGCCCCGGGGTCGGCGCTGGCGAATCCGCTCGGCGTTGCGGGCCAGCGCTCGCGGGTCCGCGAGAAGTTCGGCGTGCACGCTGTCGGCGTCGGCGCCGTCGAGCGCCGCTGCCAGGCTGCGCGCCAGGTTGCGGGTGGGCTCCGTCTCCGGCACAAACGGGGGAACTGCGGCCCACCGGCTGGGCCGGTCCTGTAGTCGCGGCAACACGCCCGCGTGCAGGACCGATGACTTCCCCACGCCGGACGGGCCGATGACGGCCACAAAACGATTGGCGTCGCGGGGGAGCGTGGGACTCAGCCGGTCGATGAGCTGCTGAGTCTCACGCTCTCTGCCGAAGAAAACGTCGGCCTCCTCCTCGGTAAATGCCTCCAGGCCAGGAAAGGGCGACCGTCCGGATGACCATGACGTTTTCTGCCGGGGATGCTCCACTAGGAACAACCATATTCGGGCAGTGAGGACCACAAGCAGGGTGACGCCCGATATCGGCAATGCCCAGCGCTTCACCCAGTCGGGGATGGCGATAATAGAAGGGCCACCGTTAGTGGCGTAGTTCGCCCCTAGGCCAAGTAGTGCCCCGCAAATGACCAACACGACATTCAGAATCAAGGAAACGGCGCGCCTGGACATCATTCGGCCCGCACGCTTCCCGGCACCTCGCCGTCCCGCATTCCGGTGTTCGCGGGCCGGACCGCCGCCCCACACGGCGCCTCCTGGCAAGCTGGTCGCCGTCGTGGCCATCGGCGCGCGTGGGCAGGCATCTCCGGCCCCGCCCGATGCAGGGCCAGGACACGAACGCGAGCCAACGGAGAAACCGCCCAGAGCCTGCGGCGATCTTGGTTGGCGAGGACACCGTCACGCACCCCGGCGACCTCCTCTGCACATGCCGCATTCAAGCGAGCTCTATTCTCATTGGGGGGCGCTCCAAAAGGGTCTCACAGTATTCATCAAGGCACAACCCCTCCGACCTCGCCACAGCGTGAAAGTACGCTGCCATCCCATCCAGGCGCATTCCGGGACCTCCTCCATCACTTGCCAGGATCCTTCCCACGCTTGCGGCTCGCAGCAGGGCTGCACGCAATATGGAATAACTCATCCTGCTCAGTGACGCCAAATCCTGATGGCGGTTGACGCGGAGTCCCACGTCGACCTGCGCCATCGACTGCAGCCCGCAAGCCTGCCATGCGTCTATGAGCAGCCCGATCTCGACTGCATAACCCGTGAAGAACGGGACAGAGTAGAGCAGTTCCCTGGTAGCGGCAAACTCGCCCGCCAGCGGCTGAACGAATCCGGTCAGCTCGGGAAAGAACATGTTGAGGATGGGTTTCGCCAGCAGCTCTGTCACCCTGCCGCCCCCGTCGGGGACAGGCTTCTCTGTCCCGTCGAACGGGCGCCGGTATGACGCCTTCACAAAGCTGATCCCCGGCTTGGTGAGCAGGCAACCCACGATGCTGCTGATGAATTCAAAACGGAAGTTCCGAGTGTCCGTGTCAGCGAATGCGATAATGTCCCCATGCGCTTTCGACAGGCCTCGCCACATAGCGTCGCCCTTGCCGAGAGCTTTCCCGAATCGCGGCATGAGCCGGTTCTCTTCGTAAACCTCAACGTGAGCACGTTCTGCGACCGCCGCGGTTCCATCGCTCGAGTTGGAGTCGATAACAATTACCTGGTCCAGGAGTGGGAACCGCGCCCCGCGCAGAGACGCCACCGCATTGAGCACGTCGCCAATGGTCGCGGCGACGTTTCGGGCCGGCAGGATGAGTGTGATCAGGACGTCGCGCTCACGTTTCAGCTGGCACAGGTGCGCCACGTCGCAGAACGTGCCATAACTGAAGCTGTTAGTACGAAACCATTCCGACCTGGGTGCTGCGGGAAGCTCGCTCGGCCACATCGCCCCTCCACTGGCTACGAACCACGGCGCTGCTGCTGCCAGCTGGCCGCCCCACATGCCCGGGACGCTCTGGCCCCATCAGCGCCGCATCCGCCCCACGCCCCAGGTGTGGACAGCCGCCTGCCATCAGCACATTCTCGCGAAGGGCCCCGCGATATGGAACGTGCTCGCAGGTGGCGAAACTGTCCTCGCTGGTGACGCGGGCGATCGCGCCTTGGCAGCCGTGCCCGGCGAACGTCGCGATTACTGTATCGGCGGCGCCGGCGGTCCGCCGTGTCTAGTACTACAGGGCTAGAACCTGTTGTAGTTTGAGGCGGCGCCGGAAGTGGTGCCGTCGCGCCTCGGCTTGGTGCTCGCGTCGCCAGACGGACCAGGCCAGGGCCTGTCGTATGGCGCGTTTTCCCTGGTGGCGGACGTTGAAGAGGCGTCGCGCCTCGGCCACGCTCAGCTTGATCAGTCTTCGGTGCGGGCGGGTCTGGCGCTGCTCGGCGGCGCCGGATTCGGCGGTGCCGCCGTGACCAGGCCTGTTTTTTGGGATCTTGCTATTGGCGGCTGGTTGTCCACAGGGTGTGGAGCCCCTTTTTGGCGGTGGCGCGTTTCCGGGTGCAGAGTGTGAGGAATGCGTGGGCGAGCATGGCCAGGGTGACGTGCCGATACCAGGCGTGGTAGAGCCGGACCTGGTATTGGTCGAGCCCGACTTCGCTTTTTTCTGCTTCGAAGCATTCTTCGACGGGCCAGCGGGAGCCGGCGACGCGGATGAGTTCAAGGAGATGCTCGTGGCGTGGGTTGAAGCAGTGGTAATAGGCGAGCTCTCCGTCGTCGAGGGAGCGGCGGATCAGGTACTGGTGGCTGGGGTGGCCGCTGGCGATCAGTGCCCAGTCGTAGCTGCGGAATCCTTTGGCGCCGATTCCGCAGGCGTGGCGCTGCCAGGCGGTGCGGCTGAGGTTCTGTGCGGCTTCCTGGATTTCGGTGTCCTGGCCGTCGCTGCTGGCGATCTCTGTGTTCTTCGGGATCGCCATGACGTACGCGATATCCCGTTGTTCCAGGTGGTCGCGGAGTCCGGGGTTCTGGCCGAATTCTTCGTCTGCTGTGAACCAGCTGAACGGCACGCCGCCCTCGACGGCCCGGTCGATCATGGCTGCCACCTGCTGGGGCCTGGTGGCGAAGGTAAGGTGTGCGGGGATGCCGGCTTCGGCGCACCGGTCCGGGTCTGCGAACCAGGTCTTCTTGGGTATGTACAATTCACGGTCGATGAGGGTCCGCTCTTTGCTGGTGTTCACGTAGGCGAGGAACGTGCCGATCTGGCAGTTGTCGATCCGGCCTAGCGTTCCGGAGTACTGCCGTTGGACGCCAGCCGACTTACTGCCTTTCTTGGGGAATCCGGTGGGATCGGCGATGAGAACTCCGCGCGGGTCACCGAAATGCTCGGTCACGTAGTCCCGGACCATATCACGGAGTTTTCCTTCGTCCCATGGGGTGAGGTTCAGGAACCGCTGGATAGCTTTCGGCTCCTTCTCGCCAACTTCCGGGGCGATCGTCCACGCATTCTTGCGCTCGATCGGTTTCAGGAGTCCCTGGAGGTACTGTTCGGCATGCCGCCTTGATTCCGGCCGGTAGAACAGCCCTGCTATTCTCTTACTGATCTCATTGAATTCTTTGTTCCACTCTCTGAGATCTTCCGGGGTGATGGCGTCGTCGATTTCCGGGTCAATGTCGAGGGTCGTTGCCATGGGGATATGATTGCATGACCCCGGTTCGGATTGGTGTGTAACACGCGGAGATCTAGCCCTGTAGTACTAGCCGTACCGCGATCAAGGCCAGCCGTTCCTCCAGCCCGTGCTGCGTCTCCAGCTCCAGGTCGTGGCGCAGCCGGCGGATCTCATCGCGCACCGCGTTCAGCTGGCGGGCAACATCGGTGTGCCCGCGACGGTCCTGGGTGCGCCGGGGCAATTCCCGGCGTATCTGCTCCGGCAGGGCTTGCCACCGTGCCTGGCACCGGCCCAGCTCCGCCCTGGCCTGCGCAGCCATCCGCAGCGCGACCACTGGGTCGCCGCCGCGCGCTGCCTGGCTCATCCGCGCCGCCCTCAGCGCCATCCGCTGGCGGATGCCACCGCCGATCACCATCGCGGCGTAGGCGGGTGCGTGCCCGGCGCGCGGCGCGGCTTCCATCAGGTCCGCCAGCAGGACACCGTCGTGGGACACCCGGTCCGCAAGTCCGGGTCCTTCTTGACCTCCTCGTGCACCGCCATCGGCCCCGGCGGCACTCCTTGTTCCTGCAGCCGCTGCATGGCAGTTAGCACCTGGCCGTGAAAGGGCCTGGCCATGTCCCCGGGCTGGACCAGGCGCAGCAGGTGCCCTTGCCCAGAAGGGTCCAAGAGCACCGCGCCGAGCAGCGCCTGCTCCGCCCGGATCGCCGGGGACAGTCCGGCTTTCATGCTGGCCCTGACACATGCGGGCCGGCCAGCCGCGCTGGTGAGCGTCGCGGCGGCCCGCTCACGCCCGGCACTCCCGGCGCACCAAGAATTGTCACAAGTACAAAGCTAATTGGTGTATGTCGCACTCGCAAGGCTGCCGTAACCGTGGTGTCCGGGCGAGAGCGTCCCCACACCTCCCCCCGCGCGACGGCGATCCCGCCCCACCTCAACCTCAGCAACAGGCCCAGCTGCTGGCGTTCTCCAGTCGCCTAGCTGTCGCACCAGGTTTGCGCCGGGGGTTTGGCGGATAGCTTTGCGGCACGTCTCCGTGGGGTGGCGCTCGTCACCGCTGCCGATCAGAGGCACAGCGATCCGGACCGCCACGTTGCACAACACCTGTGGCGTGCTACCCAGATGTTGATCAGGCGCCACCTAGTGTCCTGCGCCCTTGAT
>DPMS01000872.1 GCA_003541285.1 Actinomycetota bacterium | reverse complement strand
TTCGGGCTGTGCGCGGCGGCGATTTCGGGATCCGCCTGGATAAGGTCGGCGATCCGCTGGTGGACGAGATCGCGACCGTTTTCAACGAAATGGTCGATCAGCTCGCCCTGTTCACCTCGGAGGTGACCAGGGTGGCGCGTGAGGTCGGCACCGAAGGCCGCCTCGGCGGCCAGGCCGACGTCAAAGGCGTGTCCGGCACCTGGAAGGACCTCACCGACTCGGTGAACGCCATGGCGGGCAATCTGACCGGCCAGGTGCGGGACATCGCCCAGGTCGCCACCGCCGTGGCCGGGGGGGACCTGAGCCGGAAGATCACCGTTGATGTCAAGGGCGAGATGCTCGAGCTCAAGCAGACCCTCAACACGATGGTCGGCCAGCTCTCCTCCTTCGCCGACGAGGTCACCCGGGTCGCCCGCGAGGTCGGCACCGAAGGCCGCCTCGGCGGCCAGGCCGACGTCAAAGGCGTGTCCGGCACCTGGAAGGACCTCACCGAGTCGGTCAACGTCATGGCGGCCAACCTGACCAGCCAGGTGCGCTCGATCGCCGAGGTCACCACCGCGGTCCAGCGCGGGGACCTGAGCCGGACGATCCGGGTGGACGCCCGCGGGGAGATCCGCGAACTGAAGGAAACCATCAACACGATGGTCGGCCAGCTCTCCTCCTTCGCCGACGAGGTCACCCGGGTCGCCCGCGAGGTCGGCACCGAAGGCCGCCTCGGCGGCCAGGCCGACGTCAAAGGCGTGTCCGGCACCTGGAAGGACCTCACCGACAACGTCAACTACATGGCGAGCAACCTCACCAGCCAGGTCCGCAACATCGCGCAGGTAACAACGGCAGTGGCCCAGGGCGACCTGTCGAAGAAGATCGACGTGGACGCCCGCGGCGAGATCCTGGAACTCAAGACGACGATCAACACCATGGTCGACCAGCTGTCCTCGTTCGCGGCCGAGGTCACCCGGGTTGCCCGCGAGGTCGGCCGGCACGGGCGGCTGGGCGGGCAGGCCGAGGTCGAGGGGATCTCCGGCACCTGGAAGCGGCTGACCGAGGACGTCAACGAGCTGGCGGGCAACCTCACGCGGCAGGTCCGCGCCATCGCCGAGGTGGCGAGCGCGGTTGCGACAGGGGACCTCACCCGCTCGATCTCGGTCGAGGCGCAGGGCGAAGTCGCCGAACTCAAGGACAACATCAACACGATGGTCGTGTCGCTGCGCGAGACCACCCGGGCCAATCAGGAGCAGGTCTGGCTGCAGGCGAGCCTGGCCCGGATCTCGGGGCTCATGCAGGGCCACCGGGATCTGGCCACTGTGGCTGACCTGATCATGGAGGAGATGATCCCGCTCATCGGCGCCCAGCACGGCACGTTCTTCCTGGCCGAGGGGGTCGGCGGGGAAACCAGGCTGCGGCTCATCGCGGGCTACGGCCTGCGGGCCGACTTCGACGCGCCCAGCCAGTTCCGGCTCGGCCAGTCCCTGATCGGCCAGGTGGCGAAATCCAGGAAACCGCTGCTGGTGACCGACGCGCCCGCCGGCTACGTGAAGATCTCCTCCGGGCTGGGCGGGGCCGCGCCGGTCAACCTCATCGTGATGCCCATCGTGTTCGAGGGCCAGGTGCTCGGCGTCATCGAGGCCAGTTCCTTCACCCCGTTCACCCGGACGCACCAGGACTTCCTGGAGCAGCTCATGGAGACGATCGGCGTCAACGTCAACGCCATCATGGCCAATGCGCGCACCGACACCCTGCTGGAGGAGTCGCGCAGGCTCGCGGCGGAGCTGCAGACCCGGCAGGAGGAACTCCAGCGCTCGAACGCGGAACTCGGCGACAAGGCGGCCCAACTGGCCAGGCAGAACCGGGACATTGAGATCAAGAACGCCGAGATCGAGCATGCCAGGCAGGAAATCGAGGAGCGCGCCCGGCAGCTGGCCCTGGCCTCCAGGTACAAGTCGCAGTTCATCGCGAACGTGTCGCATGAACTGCGCACACCGCTGAACAGCCTGCTCATCCTCGCCCGGCTGCTCGCGCAGAACCCCAGCGGGAACCTCTCACCCAAGCAGGTGGAGTACGCCAATGTCATCCACTCGTCCGGGTCCGACCTGCTCCAGCTGATCAACGACATCCTGGATCTGTCCAAGGCGGAGGCCGGCCGGCTGGGGATCCATCCCGAGCAGGTCGAACTGGGTGGCCTGGCCGAGGACCTCAGCAGCGTCTTCGGCCCACTGGCCGCCGACAAGAAGCTGGAGTTCGGGATCGAATTCGCCAGCGACGTCCCAGCGGAACTCTGCACAGACCGCCAGCGCCTCCGCCAGATCCTCGCCAACCTGCTGTCGAACGCCATCAAGTTCACGCCGTCCGGGCGGGTGGACCTGTCGGTCCGGCTCGCTGACCGCCGCAAGCCGGGCGGTGAGCCGGAGATTGCCTTCGTGATAACCGACACCGGCATCGGCATCTCGGCAGACAACCTCAGCATCATCTTCGGCGCCTTCCAGCAGGGCGATGGCACCGCGAGCCGCGGCTACGGCGGGACCGGCCTGGGACTGGCCATCTGCCGTGAGGTCGTGGCCCAGCTCGGGGGCAGGATCAGCGCGGCCAGCGAACCCGGCGTCGGCAGCACTTTCACCTTGCTGCTGCCGGGCTCCTACCCGGGCACCCCCCGCGCCGCCGAGCCGGCGGCCATCCCGCAGCCTCCCGGCGCCGGGGANNAAAGGGCGCGGACCGCGGGGCGGCCCGGCACCAGGGGCAGGGCTCCGCGGCCACATCTGCCGCCCGGCCCTCATTCCCGGGCGGCGCCCCGGGCGGCGCCGCCGCCGGGCCGCATCACGCCCTGAGCGGCCGGAAGGTCCTGATCATCGATGATGACGTGCGCAACGTGTTCGCCATCACCAGCATCCTGGAACTGTACGGGCTGTCGGTCATTCACGCCCCGGACGGCCGCAAGGGTATTGACACGCTCCTTGCCAGCGACGACATCGACCTGGTGCTGCTGGACGTGATGATGCCGGAGATGGACGGCTACGCGACGACCGCGGCGATCCGGCAGATCCCGCGTTTCGCCGATCTGCCGGTGATCGTCGTGACGGCCCGGGCGATGCCTGAGGATCGCACCCGGGGCCTCGCCAGCGGGGCCACCGATTACATCGCCAAGCCGGTCGATACCGAGGATCTGCTGTCCTGCATGGAGCGCTGCCTGGGGCGGGCAGCGCCCGGCGGTGACAGCCTGCCCTGGGACTGACCGCGGCGCCAGCGGCAGACGGTCACCGAGATGGAACCTCCGTGTGGGTGTCTGGCCCGGCCATCCGGGTGGCACTATGGAGGCAGAAGTGGTGATGCTGGTCCGTCGCGTTCCGGTCAGACGCGGTTGGAGGTAGTCGTGGCCAACCCGGACCTGGCCCGCGAGGCAGCAGACCTGCTCAGCATCGCGGACAAGTCGCGGGCGAGGTCGCTGAACGAACTGGCGGCGCTGGCCTCGCGGCAGGTGCCCGCGTGCTCCGGTGCGACCGCAGCCCTGTGGCGGGACAGTGAACCGATGATCACGGCAGCCACCCATCCCGACATCTCCAACCTGACCGAGGTGGAATTGCGCAGTGGCCGGGGCCCGGAAACCTTTGCGCTGGCCACCGGCGAAGCTATCCACTGCCCGGACACGCTGGTGGAGGAGCGCTGGCCCGAGTACGCGCAGGAGGCCCTGAGCCGGGGCGTGCGCTGCTCGGTCACGCTCGCGCACCAGGCCGGGCCGATGGCCGTCACCTTGTCGCTGTTCGCGGCACGGCCCCGGGTGCTCGATCCGCACCAGGTCCCGCTCGCCGAACTGCTCGTGGCCGCCGGAGGCGCGCTGGTGGAGAACCTCTCGCAGTACGGCGACGCACGCCGCACCGCGCGCCAGCTCCGCGACGCCGCGCAGTCGCGGACCGTGGTGGACCAGGCGAAGGGAATCCTGATGAACGCGCTCGGGTGCAGCGCGGATGAGGCACTGGGCCGGATGCGTCAGATTTCCCAGCAGGGCAACATGCGGGTGACCGAGGTCGCCAGGAAGATCATCGAGTCGGGCCAGATCGGCGTGGGCTGACCCGGATGAAGCGGACGGCAGGCTACCCACAGCGGGACAGCGAACTAGCTGGGCTGATGGCGCGCCGCAACGCCCTCCGGCAGGCGTCCGCGCTGCGCGGCGCCCGGCTGCGCCCGATCCTGGAGGCCGCCCTGGCCGAGCTTGACGCCGCCATCGACACCCTGGCGGCGGCCGCGGACGGACGCGACGGCGACCCGCAGGCGGAGGTGATAGACGCGCTGCACGCGGAACGCCGGCTGCTGCGCGCCCTCTTCCAGGAGGCACCCGTCGCGCTGTTCCTGGTCGAGATCGACGGCACTGTGCGGCGTGTCAACCGGGCGGCGGGCGAGTTCTTGCGCACCGGCAGCGGATATGCCACCGGCCGGGAATTCACGGCATTTGTCGACCTGCCCTCGCGTGCCGCCGTGGACAGCCAGCTGGCCGCGGTCATCCGGACCGGGACGACCAGGCAGCTCCAGTGCGAGCTGCTCACCGGGGACGGGACGGCCCACTGTGAGCTGACGGTCGGCCTCGCCCGCCTGCGTGGGGACGCCGACCAGATCATCATCGCGGTCAGGGAAGCCGCCTCACCGCCGGCCCGGGGTGGCAGGAGTGAGCCGAAGACCGGCCGCGGCAACGGCGGCCCGGCGGCGGCCCACAGCGGCGCCGCTCCCCAGGACGGCGCGGCTGGCCCGGTCGTCAGGGCCATGACCCGCAGGCTCGACCTGATGACCGCGGTCGCCAGGTTGCTGCTGGAGAACGCACCGCTGAACGAGACCGTCGCGCTCCAGCGGTGTGCGCGGCTGCTTGCCGACCAGATGTCCGCCTGGGTCATCGTGGACGTCGCCCGGGACCAGCGGCTGCGCCGGCAATTCGTGGCTGGCGGGCAGGATGAGCGCGCCGCCGAACTGGCCCGGGTGGTGGCGGCACACGACCCGCAGCCTGGGTCGCTGTCATGGATAGTGCACGACAGCGGCAGTTCCCAGCTGATCGCGCGGGCCGAGGACGCCGGCCTGCTCGGTGAGGGGCCGGACGGGGTGCCCCTGCTCATGCTGCTTGGCGCGACCTCGGTGCTGAGTGTCCCGCTCACCGACGGTGAGCAGGCCCACGGAACTCTGACCCTGGCCCGGCACGCCAGCACCGGGCATTTCGACCTGGCCGATCTCGGGCTCGTGGAGGAGATCGGCGAGCAGCTTGCCCTCGCGATCAAGATGGACCGCACCGTCCGTCGCCACAGCCGGATCGCCACCGCGCTGCGGGACAGTCTCCTGCCGCGCCAGCTGCCCGCCATCCCCGGTGTCGAGGTGGCCACGGCGCATCTGACAGCAACGGGCAGCCCGGAGGTCGGCGGGGACTTCTTCGACGTGTACCGCACCTGCTCCGGCTGGGGGGTGGCGATCGGTGACGCCTCCGGCCGCGGCGAGGGTGTGACCGCGGTCAGCGCCGCGACGCGGCATGCGATCCGGGTGGTCTCGCATTCGACCGCCGATCCCGCCACCGTGCTCGCCAGTGCGAACGAGATCATTCTCGCCGATGAGTTCCGCGGCCGGTTCGTCACTGCCTGCGCCGCCCACATGCGGTGGCGTGACCAGTCGCTGGCGGTCTCACTCGGCAGTGCCGGGCATCCGGCGCCGGTGCTGATCCGGCCGGACGGGCGGGTGCATCAGCTCAAGGGCGGAGGCCTGCCGCTCGGCATCTTTCCCGACGCCGGCCCGTGCGTGGAGGAGCACGACCTGTCCCCCGGCGATGTGATCTTGTTCTACAGTGACGGGCTCGCCGACGCCCGCGGGCCAGCGGGCGGCTACTTCGATGACCGGCTGCCCGGCGAGGTCGCAGCCCTGGCCGGGCAGGCGCCGGGCCAGATCCTCACGCGGTTGCAGGAACTGGCGGTGGAGTTCTGCCAGGGCCAGATCAGGGATGACATCACCATGCTGGCGCTGCGGGTAGGCGAACCACCACTGCCCGCCTGACCGTCCCCGGCCAGCCCGGCCGGCGCCGCGTCATATACCGGCGATCACCAGGCCGACCGCTGCTGCCAGCATGAAGGCCGGTAGTACCGCGATCAGCCAGCCCAGGCCCGCAGGCCGTCCGGTCCGCCATGAGCTGCACCCGGACCGGGTCCGGCGCCAGCCCTCCCGCCAGCCGGTCAGACGCTCCCACTCCGGCATGCCGGTGTGGCGCGCGGTCCTGGTGAACGCGGCGAACGCCGAACTGAGCTGCGGGTCGTGAACCCGCATCCGGTTCTCAAGCGCGTCAAGGATCCGCTGCTGACCGGCTGGCAGCCCCATACCCACTCCACGTTCTGGCTTCGCGTGCTGGTTCAGATAGGTCTGGCCGCCCCGGCGGGGACGGGGCGGCCAGTACGGCTGTGCAGCTACCCCCGGGGCGCAGATCAAACGGGTTGAGCCCAGCCGGCGCGGGTAGCGGGGCCAGGACGAGGGTCTTCGCGCACCTGGCCGCGCGGATAGGAAGGAGCCGAGTGCTATGGGTCATCTGGATCGGCGATGAAGTGCAGGACCGCGAGCAGCAGCACGGCAACCGGTTTGGTGAAGTCGAGTGTCCGGGTGGCCCCGGCGAGGATGGCCGGGGTGTCGCGCAGGTCGGCGTCGATGTAGTCACACGAGCCCTGGCCGGTGCTGGTGAGCAGGGCACGGGCATGCACCAGCACCAGGGGTCGTTGTCGCAGTAGACGACGCAGGCATCCGGCGCGATGGCCTGGGCGATCTCGTGGGTGGCGCCGGGGTGGGCAGGCCCGTGCCGATATCCAGGTACTGGCGGATGCCGCACTCACCTGCCAGGTAGCGGACCACGCGGGCCGGATGCGGCACTGATGGGTCACTCCGGGGGCCAGGGCCAGCGGGCAGGAGATCAGACATCCACGATTGCGGGCGGGCGGGATGCGCGGACGTGGGGTCAGTCAGGTCCGGCTGTGAGGTGGCGGCAGCGACGTCCTGGGATACGGCGGCTGGCGTGGCTGTTCCGTCATCGGGCCTGGGCCGCATTGCGTGGCTCGTATTGCGTGCCGGGGCGGGCGGGCACTCAGCAGCTGGGTGGTCCATGCAGGCAACGGTAGGAACGGCACTGCCTGACGGTCTACAAAGTTGCGATTAGTTGCGCAAGTTCGTGGAGGGTGTTGGTGATGAGTCGTCGTGCCGCCTGCCCGTAGACCGCATCCTTCTGGAGGTAGCCGAACATGCTGACGTACAGCCCGATTTCTTGTGGTCGGGTGACTTCGATACTCGCGGTGGGAGTCTCTAGTGCGGCCAGCGATTCGTCGAAGATCCAGAACCCTGCGGACGGGACCGCAGCCCTTTCCTTCATCATGGGAACGATGCCCAGGGTCACGGTTGGCAGTGACATGACGGCGAGCAGGCGGTCCAGTTGGCCGGCTTGGGTCTTGGCGGTGCCAAACCATGTGCGAAGTGCCTGTTCCTCCAGAATCACGGAGAACTGTTTGTGGCGGTGATAGATGACGCGCTGGCGTTCCATGCGGGCGGCAACGGCAGCTTGAATGTCATCAGGGGTGTTAAGGAACTGGACCCAGAACGACAGCATGGCTGCCGCATATTCGGCGGTCTGGAAAAGGCCGGGTATCACGTTGTGCTCATAGACCCGGAACAGTTCAGTGTTCTCGTACAGTTGGACGGTATGGGGTCCCAGGACGCGCCTCATACCAGAGCGGGCCTGCCGCCGGAATTCAAGGTAGGAAGATTCCACGACGCGGGCGGTGGCGATCAGGTCAGGGATCTGGTCTTCGGCGGCGCAGGCACGGCACCAGTCGCGGATGTCGTTGTCACTCGGAGCCTGGACCCCGTGCTCGATTTTGCTGACCCGGGTGAAGTGCTGGCTAGTGGCTGCCGCTAGTGCCCTGGCTGTTAGGCCAGCGTCTTTGCGGAGTTCCCGGAGCCGCGCGCCTAGTGCCTCCCGGGCCTGCTTGGCCGAGCTAGAGGGGGTGATACTCATGGTGTGGTACGGAAAGCTCCCACACGGCGTCGAACGACGATCGGCAGAGCTGGATGTCTGCCGGGTCGGAGGACGTGAACTTGCCCGCGTCCAGCCCGTTCCCGGTGTAGATGAGGAAGACCACGAGAAGGTTGTCTATCAGGTAGAAGTCATTTCCGGGGATTGCGATGGAGGACACGAGTCTGCGGGGCACCCACCGGATGTCCTCGCCGGCGTCGACCATGGGCTGGGCAATGCTGTATGACCAGCGCTGGTAGTCACTGAGGGGTTCGGAGACGATCCGGGCCCGGCGGACCGGCTTACCAGCGCTCGCCGCCTCACGTAGTACTGCGCACCATCCTTGCAGCCATTCAAGGTCGTCGGTTTCGCCCGACGCCCACTTGGCCATGTGCGGAAGTTCCACCGCAGTGCCGTACGCGTCGCGTGTCTCCAGATGAACGAGTTCGCGCTCGAAGGTGGTAAGCAGTTTACCGAATTCCTCGTCTGATATCCGTTCCATGTTCATTGCGTGAGGTAATGCACGATCCTGTCGGGGATCTCGACAGCGGTCTCGCCTTCGGGAATCTTCATCTCCGAGATTGCTTCCGGGTCAGTCACGGTCCAGCCTTGGATGATCCAGGTGTTCCGATCCGTGCGGTACACGGTCGGTGACCCGGTCGGGTTGGAGTCCGGGTCCTTGCCCACGAACGTTAAGCGCATGGTTGCCTCTGCCGATAGTTGCGAAGGGTTGCGTACTCCAAGTCTTGCTCTCGCGCTGGCCTCAGTCAAGACACCCGGTGATCTCGCCCGTAGCGTGTTCGCGTCACTCAAGATGAGCATGGCGGCGACGCTAGCTGGCCGGTTCCCGGTGCCAGCCGTCCTGCCGCGCCGCGACGGTGAGCTTCGTGTCCGGGCAGTAGCCGGCTGGCACGGGCAGGATGCCCTGGAGGATGACCGTCACGCACCGGCCGTGCTGCGCTTGTGCGGTCAGCTCCGGCGGCGCCTGTCCGGGATCGGCCCGGCAGCCGTTCCCGGCCTGCCCGGCAGCGGCGAGGTGATCGTGCATGGCGACTTCGGCCCGCAGAACCTGCTGCTCAGCAGCGACGCCCGCGATGTGCCGGCGGTTGTCGACTGGGAGTGGTGCCACCTTGGCTCGGCGGTGGAGGACCTCGGCTTCATCGGCGGCAGCGACCCGGTGCTGCCGGCGCCGTCCGGGTCACCGCTGGGTGACGCGCTCAGCGCCGTCGCGGCGGCCGCGCACGCCGCGATCACCGGGTACGGCTTCACGACTGCGGACCTGTGGCCGCTGCTGGGCCGGTTCGGCCTGGCCCGCTACCTCGCGCCTGCGCCTGGCAGCTGACCATTTCCCGCCAGCCCGGGCACCGTCATGCCCGCGGCCCGGTCGCGACGCTCACCATGACCACCACAACGCCATTGACGGCGCGCATCGCGACACCGTGAGCAGCACGCCGCAGATCACGCGCCCGGAATGTCCGCTTCTACATGCGCACAAGTGCCGCATATTCCACCCGGAACCGCCGGTCCGCGTCGGGACCGAGATACGACTTGCGCACAACGCCTGCGCTTCGCGTGGTCGCGTTGGTGTATCCGTGCGGGAGCTTGAGCCGGTCCGCCTCTGGTGTCCCGCTCATCAGCTCCAGTGTGCCCCTGCCGGGTCTGGCCGGCGACCGGGAACCACGCCGCCGTCGCCGGCCGGCCTGACAGGGCGCTTTCCCCGCCGCGAGGCTGGCCCGGCGGCGGTCAGCTCGCGTGGCCGAAGATCCGCCCGATCGCGTGGCAGAAGGCCGGCAGGTCCTGCGGGCGGCGGCTGGAGAGCAGGATGTCCGGGCCGTTGTCGCACACTACGACCGGGCCGGCCGGGCCCGGCAGCTCAGGCTGCGCCGGCCTGGCCGGTCCCGGCGCCATCATCCTCCCCTTCGAGCAGGCAGCCGCGCAGGTAACGCAGCGCGCGGGCGAGCAGCCGGGACACATGCATCTGCGAGATGCCCAGGTGCTCCCCGATCTGGGCCTGGGTCATATTGCCGTAGAAGCGCATGGTCAGGATCCGCCGCTCGCGCTCCGGCAGCTCGTTCCAGTGGGTGAGCACGGACTCCATGTCCAGAGTGTGCTCGACCTGCGGATCCTCCTGCCCGAGCAGGTCCGCGAGGGTGGTCGGATCCTCCTGGCCGTAGAGCGGGGCGTCCAGGGAATGGGAGTGGAACACCATGTCGGCCCGGCGCGCGTCGAGCAGTTCGTCGATGCTGACACCGAGGTGGGCGGCGAGTTCCTCGTCCCGGGGCGAGCGGCCCAGCTCCTGGGCCAGCTCTCCGCGTGCCTTGCGCAACTGCAGCAGAAGTTCCTGCGCAGACCGTTTGACGTGCACCTGCCAGCGCTTGTCGCGGAAGTGCCGCTTGATCTCGCCGCTGACGCAGGGCTGCGCGTAGGCGGCCAGGTTGCTCCCGATCTCCGGATCGAAGTTGTTGATCGCCTTGAGCAGGCCGACGTACCCGGCCTGCATCAGGTCTTCCACCGGCTCGGGACTGTCCCGGTAGCGCTGCACGCAGCTGCGGACCAGCGACTGGTAGCGGATCACCAGTTCCTCGCAGGCCGCGGCGCGTAGCTGGTCGCCTTCGTCACGGGTTCTTATACAGGTAAGCAGTGCGCTGTCGTCGCATTCAGCCAGCACCGCACCGGGTTCACATGTTGCGGCGGTCATCATCGGTGCCTCCGTACGCCACGGGGTAAACGACGGACGCGGACTTTGTGCCCCTGTCTCAGCGGCTAAACATCTGCGCGCAGTCAGCCGGTGTGGCGTGACCGAGCGCAGCGCCATAGTTCCTCTCCGTATTGGGCAACCATGAACGCGAGGGCCCGGCCGCGATCGCCGCCAGGTAGCCGACGGGCAGGCGGTGCCGCCGCCGCAGCCGCCACCGCTCACCCGGCCCGGACGTACCCGGCCGGGTGGATACCTGATCCCAGTGCAGGCATGCCAGGGCCGGCACCAGCCATCATCGGCAGCGACTCCAGGAAGCTGATGGCCCCAGGGCTGCCGTGCGCGATCGGCGTCCAGCACGCCTTCCCGGGGTACGGTACCCGGAGCCGTTCGCCAACTACGCCACGTTCGCCATCGCCAACGGCGCGCCCGGTATCAAGGTGGATCACCCCGGCGATCTGCGTTCCGCCATCGGCGAGGCGCTGGCCCATCCCGGGCCGGCCATCGTGGACGTGAACGTCAACCCGGACGAGCCACCGCTGCCGGGGAGGGTGGAGTACCAGCAGGCGAGGAAGTTCGCGCAGGCCTTCCTGAAGGGCCAGCCGCGGCGGGCGGCGACCCGCGACCACCCTGTTCAGCGACGAGATCGAGCAGCTCAAGTCCTATATCTGCCGGGACCTTCGTCCCTGACCTCACCCGCCCCGAACTGCTAGCCAGGAAATGAGCGGGTACATAACAAGTCAGGGGGTGGCCGGGCATGGCCGGAACAACTTTTGGCATCGTCATGATCGTGATCGCCGGCACCGCCACCGGCGCGCCCGCGTGCGCGCGGGTGGAATAGGGCACGATCGCCGTTGCCTCCCGGCTGTTGCGCAGATAGTCGATGAACATACGGTTGCAGCGAGCCGATTTACTCGCCAGGGCGATGTAGCGGTCGGGTTGCTCGGCCACCATCTGCTCGGC
>DPMS01000533.1 GCA_003541285.1 Actinomycetota bacterium | reverse complement strand
TGGCCTTTCAAGCTCTGTAGCATCACTCTGCCCCTCAAACTGCCCCTCGAAATGATCTTCCAGTGACTGCTTGACCTGCGCGACCTCACAGATATCGACCCTACATTCGAGGCTGCGCTGCGAGGCGACCCTGCCGGCGCAGCGGCCGGATTCGGTCCTTGGGCGCTACCCCAGCGGAGGCTTGTGATGATGCCCTCCCTCCTGCCCGGCACTCCAAGGTGCCGATGAGATGTTGTACCACGGCCATGTGGTACAGTCTGGGCATGGAGGTACCGGCAGTCATCGAGCGGATCAGCGAACTTCTCGATGGCGGAGGGCTAGAGACATCCAACACCTCGATGAGGATCCCGACAGCGCTCAGGGACGCCGCCGCGCTAGCGGTCAGAGAGCTTGGCGTGGCACCGTCCGCCACCGCCCTGACAACCGCTGCGCTGCGAGCGGCACTTGAGGCGGTCGTGATGCAGGCCGTCCTTGATGACCACTACGAGCACCATCCGCGGGCCCGCCCTGACCTTGGCGATCTTGCCATCGCGGCTGCAGAACTCGACGGCCATCCGCTGGCAGCTGAGCCCGGGCGCCTGCGCCAGGCAGCCGCTGAGATTGCCAGGAACCACCCGGGCGCCAGCCCCGATGACGTGCTGCTATGGGCGGAGGCCCGCGCCCTCCCAGCGGCATGACCCGGCTCGTTGTCCTGGATAACGAGGCAGTCCAGGCCCTTGCCGATCCCACTCATCGCAAGCACCGCCAGGTTGTGAGCCACGTCCAGGTCGTGGCAAGCCGTAAGCGCCGCGCAGCCGCAATAGAGATAGCTGTCCCCACCGCAGTCCGCGTCGAAGCCGGCTGGGACCGGACCTCCCCGGCGTGGGCTTTCCCGAACCACCTGCGCATCGCCGACATCCCGCTGGACACGGCCTCTGCCAATACCGCGGCGGCCATACACAGCCGGACTGCAGTCTCCGTAGCCGACGCGCATCTTGGAGCGGTTATCCAGTCAGCGCCAGCCGGCCAGATCACCGTCGTGACAAGCGACCCCGACGACATGCGCCTGGTAGCCGGGGACAAAGACATCACCGTAGCCGCAATCTAACAATCTCCGGTCGCTGGGTCCTCGCCCGACCCGCGGCTATGACCGAGCGTGTGAGGGCTGGGCCGCACGGCACCCACCCAGCGCCGCGTAGGCGAGGCTGAGCACAGGAACGCCCGACAAGCCCGGTGCGTTGACCCTTCATGGCTGTCGTGTTCTTTATGACTATCCCGGGCCTGGCTGTGGTCTTGGTCCTGCTCGCTGCCCTGGACCGATTCGGATTGTGGGTACACGGCCGCACCGGGCTTCCCTGGTACCGCGACGGTCACCGGGCCGCTCCCGCGGCTGGCTTTGACGAACTGCAGGCCGTATTTCAGTCCAGCAAGCGGCACACGATCGAACGCCGGAGGCTGGAGTCCGTGCTGCGCGACGACGAACACGACGGCGCACCGCCGCATTTCCGCATCGATCTCGGCGAGGGCCGCGCCATGATCGTCCGGGCTGCACGCCGCGCGCCGGCCGGTGCCTGAGTGAGCCAGCCTGGGCGTCCGCGTTTCCATCTGCTCAATCCCGGCAAGAGACCGGCCGCGATCCAACCGCGATCTTCTGAGGATAGGCTGGCCGCCCAGCCTGATCGCGAGCACGCGCGGTCGGCGGCGTGACCGAGCGTGTGACCAGAGCATACGCACTGCCTGTGGTGCCGAAACCTATGCCACCAGGCGATATTCGTGGATGATG
The DNA here is from genome assembly GCA_003541285.1 of Actinomycetota bacterium. Lineage (GTDB taxonomy): Bacteria > Actinomycetota > Actinomycetes > Streptosporangiales > Streptosporangiaceae > UBA9676. The sequence continues at coordinate 1,024 of DPMS01000533.1, read as the reverse complement.
CCAGTGGCGCGGCCTGGTCCAGGGCGCGGTGCGGCCGGTGGGAGTTGCAGAAGTCCTCGTACTCCCGCAGCACCATCATCAGGTGGCGCTGGTTCCAGATCAGGGTCCGGTCCAGCAGCCACGCCCGGTCCGGCCACGTCAACCGCGAATGAGCCCCCGGCCGCTCACGCAGGGCCACCGCGAGCCGATGGCGCAGCATCAAGATCCCGGCGTCCTTCCACCACGCCTCCCGCCGCGACAGGCCCAGCACCGGCACGGCCCGGGTCACGACGAGGAAGATCAGCTTCAAGCCCACAAGCCGAAGATCATCGCACACCAGCCCGAACCAAGACCTGCCCCCCAGGCACCGTTCACGGGACCGAGCCGACAGCGTCCCGCAAAGCATCTGCCCAGGCGGCACAGGTTTTCGGCACCCACACGCCCTGATGGCGTACGCCGCAGCGCCCAGGTCATGGGCGGCGACGTGAGCCACCGCAACCGCCTGGCCCGCCGGCAGTGCAGCGAACTTCGCTGGATCGGGCATCCCGCGGGCCGCGGCATTGGCCCGGAAGGCCGCCCGATGTGCGTCACCCATACGCACCTCACCGCGGATCCAGGCCCGGCCGGCATCGATAGCCTCGCGGGCCCGGCCGTCACCTGGCTGATGATCCTCGAACAGATGCAGCACGTGCTCGGCGCACAAGAGGGCCCGGTCAGCCAACAGCCGGTGGTGTTCATCCGTTAGAGTCCCCCCGCGACGGACGGTGATCAGCCGGGGATCACGCTCTTTCGGGAGGATCGGCACACTCCGTTTCCTAGCATGCTCGAAGCGACGTCGCGGAGGGCGGCAGAGCCGGATAGGCCGCCCGGTCGGCGCAGAAGCGGGCATCCTTGGCGTTGCCCGGTCGTGAATGGCTATGCATCCGGCCGGTCTGTGAACCCCAGCCATGCTGGATCACGAGTTCGACGAGCGGGTAACCCGCCCACGCGTACTGATTGCGTTCGGGCATGAAGCCGTTCGGTTCGAGGTCGCTTACGGCTGTCC
>DPMS01000842.1 GCA_003541285.1 Actinomycetota bacterium | reverse complement strand
CTGCTGGCCCTTGGCCTGGTGCCGTTCAGCGCGCACGCCTACTTCGTCAAGCCCGTCCCCGGCGCCCTGATGGGCACCGGCCTGAGCGTCTTGTGGAACTTGAAAGGAACATTCTCCACCGCGAGCGAACCCGGGTTCGAAGGCAGCCGGGCCGCCCTTCATCGCCTGTTCCTGGCGGGTGTCGAGGTGCGGACCCCGGTCGCCTTCCTGATCGCGGTTGTATTCGTAGCACCCGGGCACAACTCTTTCTCCCTGATCGTCATTGGCGCGCTGTGGGGCATGGTGGCCGCCGCGATACCAGTCGTCTTCACCGTGCTCGCCGACCACAAAACCGTACGCGCGGGGTGGCCAGTGATCGTCATCATCGAGGCCGTGCTGGTGCTCAGCGGGCTGGCCGGTGGCCTATCCGGCCATTCGAGGATGGAGCAGACCCTCGATCTGGTACTGCCGGCCGCCATCACCTGCGCCGTGACCTACGGCTTGGCCGATCTCATCACCACCGCAACCACACTGCTGCGGTCCGCGCCCACGGCGCCTGCCGCCCAGCCGGCGCTCACTGTGCCTGCTGCGGGACCTGACCACCCCGCCCTGCCGCGACGCAGCGCTATCTCCGTCCAAAGACCAGGCCGGGACCGCAATCGAGACCGATCGCCGGGCCAAGGCCGCCGGGCTCGCCGGTCTAAACGGCGCCCTCGCCGGCGGCGGTGACTGGCCTTCTGGCCGGCCGGAAGGCTTCCACCACCTCGATGACCGGCGGCGGCACCGTCAGCGGGCCAAGCGTGGCTTGCCGCCGCCCGAGAACGACTCACCCACGCCTGCACGTTCCGGACTGATCAGACCCGGCGACGTCCCGGCCGGACCCAGCAGGATCGCGGTTCGGCGGCAGGCACATCCCGTAGCAGCGGGTCACCTCGGCCCGTACGCACAGCCCGCCGGGATGAGCTGCAGGCAGTGACGGCCCTCGCCGCAGCTTCGGCCGACAGCGCCGGGCCGGCGACACAGGACGGCGCCGAGACTCTTAGCGACCACGTTCCGTAACAGCTGCCGCTTGCCCACCCCGCGCGCCGCACCGCCGTTCGGTACGTCTTGGCGCACTTTTCTCGTGACCCTCTGCGCCGTACCGAACGCGCCGATCTGTGTTAGTCAGAGGCTGGCTGACCCCGTTCCTCCGCAAGTAGCAACTCGTTCGCCGGTTGACCCGGCGGGCCTGCCCGCGGGTCGTCGCTGTTCGCCCCGCCAGCGGCTTACGCGGCCCGCGCGCCGCAGGCTGTCGCCGAGCCGTCCTACGGCAGGCACCCCAGGGCGGATCTGGTCGCTGCGGCGCAAGGCCGCGACGAGGTGCCGGCCCGCCGCATCAAACAAGACGACGCGGACTCACCGATGTGATTAGGGTTGCCTGATTAACTTATTGTTATTGTTCTATCACTGTGTGTGCTTGACGTGGGAGGCGCGGATAAGAAGCAAAGCGGCGCAGCCCGGGCTGCAGTCATCCCCCCGGAAGGTTCCAAGCCGGACAGAGGGAGATGAATGTGAGCAACATGGCGCCGAGGGCATGGTATTCGCTGATCGCCGTGATGGCCTTGAGCGTGAGCGGGCTTGCGCCAGCCGTCTTGCCGCAGGGAAGCGCCACGGCAGCAGCGAGCCAGCATCAGGCCGGCGCGCCGGCGGGCACCGCGGAGGACTCCCGCGGCCCGTTCAGCAGGAAGCTGGTCGCTGACCTGAGGAGAAGGGGTTTAAGGTCAGCCCGGGCTATCCGAGGCTATACACCCAGCGAGACTGCGAGGACTACACCTACCCATTGCTGAAGAACTGCTTCGCCAACAACCCGGCGGCCCCGTACGTGACACCGGTCGTCAAGACGTGGCCAGGCGAGTACGTCAACCCGGCAGCGGTTAACGCGTTCGGCCGGACCCGGCCCGGCTACACCACGACCTATCGGCTCGATCCCCGGGACGCGATCGTGATGTATGGGAAGATGCCGCCGCCTGGCCGGTACATGGGGCTGCAGACATGGGAATTCAGCCAGCACGGGCGGTGGAAGGCCAGGGATTACCTCAAGTGGGCACGCACGCCCAACCGGCCCGTTCCCATGCAGTACCTGTTCGACACGATCCCGCCCAACGACCGGAAGTCCGGGCGGACCATCAGCCTGTCAGCGCTCGGGAACATCGTCAACAACGTGGTTATGCGGCGGCAGTCCGGCTACTCCTTCGGCAAGACCCGGTATTTCATCATCACCCCCAGCGTCACCACCGACCACGCTGTCCGCCGGGTTGGCTGCGGACAGATGGCGGCAGCATCCCCCGCTGACGGTGCTAGACGTGCGCGCTCCTGCCACCCTGGGGCCGGCGCACCGCTACGGGCGGCTGGCCTTTGCGAGACGAACGGCGAACAGCGAAGCTTACCTGGCAGGTGACCTGCGGAACCTGATCAACGCCGTATGCGGCCGTGTCACCAGCACCACCCGCCTGCGGACTAAGGACTGCAGCCAGCCGCCGCCAGCGTCTTCCTTTATGGCCGACCCGGTGCGGAAGTACGGGTGGACCGGGCCGTACTGCCGCAAGGTCAACATGGACTGCCTGGGCGACCAGCAAGATGCGGCCTACTACCTGGCACCGCCTCTCCCGCTTGACTCCGGGCAGGTCTACGCGGTGGTAGACACCCTGGCCACTCAAACCGGTAACGCGACCTATGCCGCCCTCTCCGTCAACAATGCCTCACTGCTGGAGGGCGTGACGAATGTACTGGACACCACGCTCAAGGGCTCCGCGGACAGCTACTCGGGCACCGTCAAGCACAGCGGCAAGTTTTTCGTGCACTACTTCACCCGCAACTGCGCCGCGCTCCACGGCCTGGCCGGCTGGCCCGAGAACTGCACCCAGATCACCGACCAGATGCTGCCGCCGCGTAGCGACACCTCGGCAGAAGGCGACCCCGCCCTGCACGGCATGTTCATGGCCGCGCTGCGCGACTACATAAAGCCGGGAACCGAACAAGGTCCAGGCTCCCGCAAGCTGCTGACTCCGAGAATCCTCACCTTCACAAGGCCATAGCGCGGGCGCGAACGTGCTCCGAGCTCCACTGTGTGCGCGCCTGCACCGCCAGACCTGGCAAGCACCACCGGCCTGTCCGCTCGCTTCCCGGCGCGGCTGCCTGGCAAGGACGTGCCCTGCCAGCCGCCGAACCACGGCAGCCGTTCGCGGGTACGGGTGCACTGCCAGGCCTTGCGACCGCAGCGGACGTCATCAGCGCTACGGCGGGCGCGCCTGGCGGATGAGCGCGACTGACTACCGCATGGCGGCCGGGCGACGATTGCGAGCAGCGCGTACTGACAGAAGTCATCGGTCTGCCACCAGGCAATCTCGTCGAGCAGGTCGGGTTCGGTCCCGCCATGAAGGGCTGCCGTGGCCCGCACGGCGTACTGGAACTTCTTGGTTTGTCGGCCGCGGAAGGTGCACTCCGGCAGGAACCGGTCCCGGATCCCTTCCAGGGTCAGCGGGCAGGCGGCCATCGACAGCGGCCAGATTCGGCCGGGCCGGCCCGTGCGTGGGCCGTCGACCACACCGTGGTGCCCTGTAAGTCACCAGTGCCTGTCATCTGGATGGCAACCTTGACCACTTCACCGGGGTTACGCCGGATCAGTTCGAAGGCGGCCTGGATGTCGCTGAGCTCGAATCGGTGTGTCAGGAGCCTGTCCGGCCTGATCAGGCCCGCCTTGATCAGCTCAAGGACTTCAACTACCTGGTCCGCGACCTCCCGCAACGTACGGATATAGCCCACGGGAACCACTATGAAATGCTTGAAGTGAACATAGCCGTAGTCAAAGGTTACCGGCTGTGTCAGTGCACCGATCTGGGCGATCATGCCACCCCGCCGGACCAGGAATGGCACCGCCCGGATTGTTTCCTCCCGCCCAACGCACTCGACGACCAGGTCAGCTCCTGCTGAGCCCGTTAGCTTCTCCACCTCGTGGACGACGTTCGAGCCCGCAGGATCGATTGCGACATCCGCGCCCAGCTCGACGGCGAGCCTGCGCTTGTGCCCCGACAGCTCGGAGACGATGATCAACTCCGTGCCCAACGCCCGCGCGACCTGTGTGGAGAAGAGTCCCTGGCAGCCCTGGCCGATGATCACGACCGTTTTGGGCACGGCGATGGACCAGCACCTGTGCAAGCAGTTGTAGTTCGCGATCAACGGCTCCATGAGCGATGCCTCTTCATCGGTCATGAAGTCAGGGGTTCTGAAGACGTTAGCGGTGTCGAGCGCCGAGTAGTCGCTGTAGCCACCATGCACCCGGTATGTCCCCACTCGGTCCCCCACCCTGATCGGCTGGCCGGACACGACCAGATGGCCGGGTGAGTTCGCCTCGGCACCCAGCGCTACGACCGTTCCAGCCGCTTCATGACCCATCACCGCTGGAAAGGCGGTGCCTGGGAACGCTGACGACGGATAGTAGGGACGCGAGACATCGAGCTCACTTCTGCCCAGCTGAATGCGCAGGTCATGTGGCAGCATGCCCATCACCGCCGAGCCATGTGGCGGGTGATAACCGTCGATCGTGCCAAGGTCCGTCCGCGAGCAGACTGTAGACACGGTGATGCGAAGCAGCGTTTCCACAGGCCCCGGCTGCGGAACCGGCACCTCCCGGATAACGAAGTCCTTGCCAGGCCCGTCGATGATCGCCTGCCTCATCACCCTGCGTTCCGACGCTCCAGGCATGACCTTCTCCTTGTTTCGGGGACCGGACGGCTGGGGGTAGTTGACCGCTAGGCCGGCTTGTCCGGCAGCATCGCGGCCCTCCGTTCGTCGGGTGTCAGCTCACGGAATACGCGAGCGCGGGCCTCGGCCAGGAGGGCGCCGAACTGCGGCACGGCATCCAGTATCTGCGCGGTGCCGTCACGTGATGCGGTAGCTATCCACCTGCCATCGGGCGACCACGCGATATCTTCGACGGTATCCTCATGCACGACCAGCACGGCAAGCTCGGAACCCGAGTCCGCGTCCCAGATCCGCGCGGTGTGATCATTCGACGCGGTCGCGATCAGCCGCCCGTCCGGCGACCAGCTGATGCCCATCACCCAGTCTTCATGCCCGCGAAGAACGACCACCGCTGACCCGTCGCGTGCGTCCCAGATTCGTGCGGTTCGGTCATGGGAGGCCGTTGCGATCCGCAGGCCGTCCGGGGCCCAGGCCACGTCCTCGACGGAGTCGTCGTGCCCGCGTAGCACCAGGATCTTCTTTCCGGTGTCGGATCGCCACACGCAGCAGGTGTGATCGGTGGATGCGGTGGCCACGAACTGCATGGATGGCGACCACGCGACGGCGCGCACCCACCCGGCGTGGCCCTTGATCTCAGTCAGGCAGCTAAAAGTCCCCGCGTCCCAG
>DPMS01000535.1 GCA_003541285.1 Actinomycetota bacterium | reverse complement strand
GTGGCGCTGGCGCAGGAGGACATCAAGAAGCTGGTCGCCTATTCCTCGGTCGCCCACCTCGGCTTCGTGGTGCTGGGCATCTACAGCTTCACCCGCATCGGCATCGACGGCGCCGTCTTCGTCATGCTCAGTCACGGCATCGTCACTGGCGCGCTCTTCCTGCTACTCGGCATGCTCTACGACCGCCGCCACACCTACGAGATCCGCGAATACGGCGGGCTGGCCACCCCCATGCCCGGCTACGCCACGCAGTTCCTGCTGATCACGCTGGCTTCGGTCGGACTCCCGCTGACCAGCGGCTTCATCGGCAAGTTCGCGGTCTTCCAGGCGGCCATCGCCGGGGGTGCGCTGCCACTGGTCATCGTCGGGGTCCTGGCCAGCGCGATCGCCGCGTTCTTCTACGTGCGGGTGATCGTGCTGATGTTCTTCAGCGACCCCGCGCCGGACGGCCCGGCCGTGGTCAGGCCCGGCCTGTTCACGGGTATCGCGGTGGCGTTCGGGGCGGCCACCACCCTGGTGTTCGGCGTGGTGCCGGGACCGCTGCTCGACCTCGCGAACCATGCGGCCACGCACCTTTTCGTCCGCTGAGCACGCTCACGCGCCAGCGCGGCGGCGCCGGCCCGGTGTCCGGGGCAGGCGGGCGGGGCATACCCGGGTGGGTGGTGCCATGAACAGGGGCCGCGGGCCGGCAGCGGGCGGGGCCATGGCACCCTGGTGCCAGCGCGCGCACGATGTCTGGGAGCCTGAGTGATCACTGTCGTCCCCATGGAACTGGCCAGCTCCGCGCTCGAGGCGGATGTGAGCGATGGCCTCAGCCGGGTGGAAGAGGCGCTCCGGGAGGCGGCACGCACCGAGGAGGCCCTGCTCGCCGAGGCGTCCCGGCATCTCATCGACGCGGGCGGCAAACGCTTCCGCGCCACTCTCGTCCTGCTGGCGGCGCAGTTCGGCAACCCGCGCGATGAGCGGATCGTGCCCGCCGCGGCCGCCATCGAACTGACCCATCTGGCCACCTTGTTCCATGACGACGTCATGGACGAGGCGGCCATCCGGCGCGGCCATGAGAGCGCGAACTCCCGGTGGAGCAACATGGTCGCCATCTTGACCGGCGACTTCCTTTTCGCCCGCGCCTCGCGGATCCTGGCCGATCTGGGCGAGGAGGCCATCCGCATCCAGGCCGACACCTTCACGCAACTGGTCAGCGGGCAGATCGCCGAGACCGTCGGCCCGCGTCCGGGCCAGGACCCGCTTGAGCATTACCTGCGCGTCGTGCGGGACAAGACCGCGTCCCTGATCGCCACCGCCGGGCGGTTCGGGGCGATGTTCTCCGACGCCCCCGCCGACGTGGTGGCCCGGATGGCGCCCGCCTGCCACGCCCTGGGGGTGGCGTTCCAGCTCTCCGACGACATCCTCGATGTGGCCAGCGAATCGGCGCAGTCGGGTAAGACCCCCGGCACCGACCTGCGGGAAGGGGTGCGGACGCTGCCAGTGCTGCACGCGCTGCGCGCTGCCGGGGCGGACGGTGCCGGGCCTCACCCACCGGACCGGCTGCGCGAACTGCTCACCTCGGCCGACCTGACCGATCCATCGCTACATGCGGAGGCGCTCGCGCTGCTGCGGGTGCACCCCGCGATGGATGCGGCGCGAGCAGACCTCCGCCATTGGGCAGGCACCGCCAGGGACCAGATCGCTGGACTGCCCGGCGTGCCAGCCCGGCACGCTTTCGAGACGCTCTGCGACTTCGTGGTGGAACGCACCGGCTAAGGGCGCACCAGCAGGGCTTCAAGCCGCCACCGGTAAGTACCCGTTCGAGGTGAAGGTCGCCGGCAACTCGCTGAACCCAGCCGTCAAGATCGAGGCCCCGCTGGCGCCGGCGAACCCCTGATGGCCGGACCCGGCCGCGGCCCGTCCCTGATCGCGGACCCGGCCGCGGCCGGTCCCGTATGCGGTGCGTCACATTAGGGCAACAGAACCCCCGCTTTGTCCGGTATGTTCGGACGCGCGGACCGGTTTACTGCCGGGCTTGTTATCCCTTCTTGTCCTGGCTGTTACCTGGCCAGATGTCACAGCGGATCTGGTTGACAGGCGAAGTTACATCGTGGTTAAGTTCTGTATTGCGCATCGTTGTACGCTATGCGAACAAAATTACCAGTTCGTAAACAACGTGGTCATATGGCAATGGAGCCGGGGCCCACGAACGTGGCCCTGGCTTCAGGCGTTAGTGCGAAGGAGACAAGATGAGCCCTGACGGAGCGGACGGCAAGCCGCCGCAGGAGCAAGGCGTCGCGCGGCGGTCTGTGCTGCGGGGCGTGGGCGCTGGCACGCTCGCCGCGGGCGCGGGCGGCATCCTGGCCGCGTGCAGTTCAGGCATCAAGGGGTCGGGACCCTCCACCTCCAGCGGCACGATCAATATTGGCTTCATCACCCCGCTGACCGGGCCGCTGGCCGGGTTCGCCTCGGGTGACAAGTTCGTCCTGGACACGATCAGGGCCACCTCGGCGTACGCCAAGGGCTTCACCGTCGGCAGCAAGAACTACAAGGTCAACATCGTGACCGCCGACAGCCAGTCCGACCCCAACCGTGCCTCGCAGGTCGCCCGGCAGCTCATCCTCAACAACAACGTCGACATGCTGCTGACCACGTCCACCCCCGAGACCACCAACCCGGTCGCGGTCGTCGCCCAGACCCAGGGCGTGCCCTGCCTGTCCACCGTGGTGCCGTGGGAGTCGTGGTACGGGGGCCTGGGCGGCAACCCGGCTCCCGGCAAGTCCACCACGGTGTTCGAGTACTGCACCATGTTCTTCTTCGGCCTCAAGGAGTTCCAGGGCTGCTTCGTCCCGATGTGGAACCGGGTCCCGGCCGCCAACAAGAACGTCGCCTGCATGTACCCCAACGACGCCGACGGCAACGCGTTCCGCGCCGCGTTCGAGCCGCTCATCACGGCCTCGGGCTACAAGCCGGTGGACGGCGGTGCCTACACCGACGGCACCACCGACTTCTCCTCGATGATCGCCAAGTTCAAGTCCACCAACTGCGAGTACTACAGCAACGCCCCGATCCCGCCGGACTTCAACACCTTCTGGAAGCAGGCGCACCAGCAGGGCTGGAAGCCGAAGCTGGCGACGGTGGCCAAGGTGCTGCTGTTCCCGGCCGACACCGTGGCGCTGGGGTCGCTGGTGAACAACGTCGCCACCGACTCCTGGTGGGGCCCGTTCATGCCGAACAAGTCCTCGCTGGACGGCCAGAGCGCGAGCGCGCTGGCGAACGCGTTCCAGGCGCAGACCGGCAACCAGTGGGTGCAGTCGATCGGGTCCACCTACAGCCTGTTCGAGGTGGCCCAGAAGGCGTTCACCGCGGTCAGCGACCCGCACGACAAGAAGGCAGTCGCCCACGCGCTGCACAACGTCAACTACAGCGGCATGTGCGGGGCGCTGAACTTCGCCGGCGGCCCGGCACCGGGCGTGGCCATCATCAACCCGGTCGGCGTGCAGTGGAAGGCCGCCACCGGCAAGTTCCCGTTCGAGATGAAGGTGGTCGACAACTCACTGAACCCAGCCGTCAAGATCGAGGCCAAGCTTGAGCCGACGAATCCTTGATGTGCAGTGACCACCCTGCTTGAACTGGAACACGTCACCAAAAGGTTCGGCAGCGTGGTGGTGGCAGATGAGCTGTCACTGGCCGTGGGAGCGGGCGACATCGTGGGCATCGTCGGACCGAACGGCGCCGGCAAGACCAGCCTGTTCGGCCTGATCAGCGGGGATCTCGCAGCCAACGTGGGCGCGATCCGCTTCGACGGCCACGATGTCACCCACCTGGACGCGTCCGCCCGGTGCCGCCTTGGCATCGGGCGGACGTACCAGGTGCCGCGCCCCTTCGTGGATATGACTGTGTTCGAGAACGTCCTCGTCGCAGTCCAGCAGGGCGGCGGCCTGCGGCGCCAGGCCAGCTACGCGTATGCGGCCGAGATGCTGGACCGGACCGGCCTGGCGCAGGAAGCCAACCTCCCCGCCGAGCGGCTCGGCCTGCTCCAGCGCAAGCGGCTGGAGATGGCCCGGGCGCTGGCCACCCGTCCCCGGCTGCTGCTGCTCGACGAGGTGGCCGGCGGGCTGACCGACCCCGAGGTGGAGCAACTCGTCGAGATCGTGACCGGCATCCGCGCCGAGGGCATCGCCGTGCTCTGGATCGAGCATGTGATGAGGGCGCTCACAGCCGCGGTGGACCGCATGATCTGCCTGGCCGGAGGCTCCTTCATCGGCGACGGCGAGCCGGCGGAGGTGCTCTCCAACCCGGCGGTGCGGGAGGTGTTCCTCGGTACCGAGGTGACGACGTCACTGACCGGGGGCGCAAGCGACACAACCGGGGAGGGCGCATGAGCCCGGCAGGAACGGGCAGCGGCGCTCCGGGCGCGGTCGCGCGCTCCGGCAGCCCGCTGCTGGAGGTGCGGGGACTGACCGCCCACCACGGCCAGCTGCGCGCCCTGGACAACGTGAGCCTGCGGGTCATGCCCGGCGATGTCTACGCCATCATCGGCGCGAACGGGGCGGGCAAGTCCACCCTGCTGCGCACGATCTCGGGCCTGCACCACCCCACCGAGGGATCGGTCCTGCTCGACGGTGTGGACGTGACCGGGCTGCGGGCGGAGAAACGGCTCGCCGCCGGGATCGCGATGGTTCCCGAGGGGCGCAGGCTGTTTCCCTCGCTCACCGTCGAGGAGAACCTGCAGGTGGGCGCCTCGTACGCCCGGCCGGGCCCGTGGCGCATCGAGAAGGTATACGAGCTGTTCAGCTGGATGCGTGACCGCCGGACGCAGAAGGCGGCGCAGCTGTCCGGAGGCGAGCAGCAGGCGGTCGCCATCGGGCGCGCCCTGGTAGCCAACCCGCGGGTGCTGCTGCTCGACGAGCTGTCGCTGGGGCTGGCGCCGGTGATCGTCCGCCGTATCTACACCTTGCTGCCCGAGCTGCTCGCGGTCGGTGTCACTGTGCTGCTGGTCGAGCAGGACGTGAGCCAGGCCCTGCACGTCGCGACCCATATTCATTGCCTTCTGGAGGGCAGGACCACGCTCGAAGGTGTCCCCCAGGGGCTGACTCCCGAGCGGATCGAGCGCGCGTACTTCGGCCTGGCCGGCTCCACCAGCCAGGCTTCGGGACAAGGGAGAACACCCGCGTGATCTGGGTCAGCACCATCATGCAGGGCATCTTGCTCGGCGGCCTGTACGCGCTGTTCGCGTGCGGCCTGTCGCTGATGTTCGGCGTCATGAAGGTGGTCAACCTCGCGCACGGCGACCTGGCGATCCTGGCCGGCTACATCGCCGTCGGCGTCATCGCCGTGACCCATCTCCCGACCCTGTGGTCGTTCCTGCTGGTGGTCCCCATCTTCGCGGTGGTCGGCTACCTCGTCCAGCGCACCCTGCTCCAGGCAAGCCTGGAGCGCGGCCCGCTCATCACGCTGCTGGTCACCTTCGGGCTTTCGGTGGTGATCGAGAACGCGCTGCTCCAGTTCACCTCCGCCAACAGCCACTCGCTCCCCGGCGGTTCCCTGGTCACGGCCTCGTTCACGCTCGGCCCCCAGCTTTCCATTCCTTACCTGTCGCTGGTGATCTTCGTGGTGGCCGTCGGCGTCCTGCTGGGCCTGCAGTACTTCCTGTCCTCGTCCAAGCAGGGGCGGCTGATCCGGGCCGTCGCTGACGACCGCGAGGCCGTCCAGCTTTCCGGCGCCGACTACCGGCACGTGTTCGGCATCGCGGCGGCGATCGCGTTCGCGACCGTCGCGCTGGCCGGGCTGGCGTTCGGTATGTATTCGCAGTTCGTCCCTACGACCGGCACCGACCAGATCCTGCTGTACGCCTTTGAGGCGGTCGTCATCGGCGGACTGGGCTCACTGTGGGGAACCCTCGCTGGCGGCATCATCCTGGGCGTCGTCCAGCAGATCGGTGCGCAGATCAACCCCTCCTACCAGATCCTGGCGGGGCAGCTGGTGTTTCTCGCGGTGCTGGTGATTCTTCCCCAGGGCATCACAGGTCAGCGGAGGACGGCATGACCACAATGAGCGACCCGGTAGCCGCGGCGAGATCCGGCCGCCGGGTGCGGGTCACCCGGTCCCGCCGTAACACGTGGTGGACCGGCCTGGCCGCCCTGGTGGTGGTCGGGGTGCTGGCCTACCTGCCGTACATGGTGTACGCGGGCACGACGAACCTGCTGGTGAACGTCTTCATCCTGATCACCATGGCCACCATGTGGAACCTGCTCGCCGGTTATGCCGGGCTGGTCTCCGTCGGCCAGCAGGGGTTTGTCGGGCTGGGCGTCTACTTCGTGCTCATCCTCGCCATCCAGGGCGTGAACCCGTTCATCGGGCTGCCACTGGCGGTGCTCGGCTGCGCGATCGTCGCGGTGCCGGTCTGGTGGCTGCTGTCCCGTTTGCGCAGCGCTTACTTCTCGATCGCCACCTGGGTCATCGCCTCCGCGTTCTACTACATCATCATCCTGTTCCCCTCCCTCGGCGGCGGCACCGGCATGGAACTGCCCGGGCCGCTGCTGACGATGAACCAGCGGGTGCTGGGTGCCTATACGTACTGGGTCACCCTGTTCGTCGTGGTGGCCGCGGTCGGCGGCGTCTACCTCGTCCTGCGGAGCCGGCTCGGGCTGGTCCTGACGGCCGTGCGTGACGACGAGATCGCCGCGCGCAGTTCCGGCGGGCGGGTCGGCCGGGCGCAGCGATTCGTGTTCGTGGTCGCGGCCGCAGGCTGTGGCGCGGCGGGCGCGATGATCGCGATCTACAACCAGAGCGTGGATCCCGGCGCGTCGTTCACCGTGCTGTGGTCGGCGCGGATGATCTTTGCGGTCGTCATCGGGGGCATCGGCACGATCGAGGGCCCCATCCTCGGCGCGATCATCTTCTACGCCCTCCAGCAGTCGCTGGCCTCGCACGGGGCCTGGTACTTCATCGTCCTCGGACTGGTCGCCATCGCCGTGGCGCTGTGGGCCCGGCGTGGGCTGTGGGGAATCCTCGCCGACCGCCTGCACATCCGCATCTTCCCCGTCGGCTACTGGCTGTGGCCAGACGGTGAAGGCTGGCGCCGGCGCGGGATCCAGGGCCGCCGCCCGAACTGAGCGGCCCGCGGCGCCGGATCCTGCCCGGAGCCCGCTGCGCCCGGTCACCGGGAAGAACCCGGCACCCCCCTGCGCTTACCCTGCTGGCGGCGGATGCGAGGGAGGACGA
>DPMS01000195.1 GCA_003541285.1 Actinomycetota bacterium | reverse complement strand
CTACCCCGAACGCCCGGCTCTCCCAGGGCGCGGCGAAGAGAAGCTCGCCGTTGTCACGGGGCGGCGCTGCCGGGCCCGAGGAATCGAGCAGATACGTCGCGTCGGCGTGCCCACCGCCGCCGGTCACGGCCCGGCCACCTTCGCCACGCCGACCATGGCGTCCCGGGTGACCAGCCCCGCGAGTTCCTCCTCGGAAAGGCTCTCGGTCCCGGCCGGACGCTCCGGCAGCACCAGGTAGCGGACTTCGGAACTGGAGTCGCGGACCCTGATCTCCACCTGGTCATCGAGATCGAGGCCGAACTCGCGCAGCACCTGCCGGGGCTCACGCACGACCCGGGACCGGTAGGCCGGGTCCTTGTACCAGGACGGCGGCAGGCCCAGCACCGGCCACGGGTAGCACGAGCAAAGGGTGCACACCACCACGTGGTGCACGGTGGGCGTGTTCTCCAGGACCACGATGTGCTCACCCTGGGGCCCCTTGAACCCGAGTTCGGCGATCGCGCCGGTCCCGTCGGCGATCAGCCGGGCACGGTAGCCGGGGTCGGTCCACGCCTTGGCTACGACCTTGGCGCCGTTCATGGGCCCGACGGACTGCTCGTAGATCTTGATGAAGTTCTCGACGGTCGCCTCGTCGATCAGCCCCCGCTCGGCCAGCAGGGAGGCAAGTGCCTCCACCCGCAGGGCGGGGTCGAGATGTTCGGCCGCGGATGTCATGTCACCGGCTCCAGGTAAGGCTCGAAAAGGTCGATGGACAGGCGGAACGATTCGGCGTCCGGGCCCCACAGCTCCCGCGAATCGAACTCCACCGCGTAGCAGTGCTGCGGGTTCTCGCCCACGAAATGCGCGGCGGTGTCAGGGAAGACCGCGCCGGGCTGGAGGCCGGTGACCGTCCCCGTCCGGCCCCGCACGTATCTGGGCAGCCGGGTGTGGCCGACTGGGTGCAGGTCGGCGGCCCGCACCCGGTCGCCGACCGCGAAGGCGGGCGGCGTTTCCACCGAACGGAGGTTCCCCGCGCCGCCCGAGGGCATCTGCGGCTTGTGCGGGGTGGGTGGCGGTGGCTCGGGCACGTCCCGCCCGCTCAGGCGGGCGGCCCGGGCACGCACCTCCTCGTCGGTGACGATGCCACTGTCCTCCATCATGATCTGAGCGCCGATCGTCCACCGGTTCCAGTACCCCACCAGGTACTCCGCAGGCGGCACCCGTTCGATGGCATGCCGGAACGCGTGCAGGTTCGTCCCCGCGATCCGGGCCGCGAGCGCCCCGATCGCGAAGGCCCTCCCCTCCCAGGGCCGCGCGAACGGCGGGGCGGCGGTCAGCTGCTGGACGTGACCGAAGCCCTGCATGCCGCCCATGTCGTGGATTCCGTCCATGCGCTGCTCACTTCCCTCCGGGTCTCGATGCCGTGGAGGGTGCCGGCCCGCCCGACCACGTCGTCACGGCCGGCACCCCAGCCGGCTGGTGTCACACGGTCCACGTGTTGAGCTGGAATGCTCCGGCCCGCCACGCGGTGAGGGCGGAGTCGAGTACGTCCAGGGGGTTGAACGCCTTCACGCCATCGATCAGGTCTTCCTCCCGGAACCCGTACAGGGCGCCCATGGCGAACCGGCAGGCGTAGACCTTGCCGCCCTCCTTGAGGATCGTCTCGATCTGCCGGTTCCCGGCCAGGTTGCCGGGGAACCCTTCGGTGCCGACGGTCGGGTAGCCACGGTGCCGCGAGGCCAGCAGCACGCCCGGGCCGTACAGGATGATCGACACGTCGAAGCCCTTGCGGACAAGCCGGGTCGAGGTGAGCAGGTTGACCAGCGCGACCGAACCCTCGAACGGGACGGAGTGGATGAACACGAAGGCCTTCTCACCCGGGTTGGCCCGGATGTCCTCGAAGAGCTTCTCCTCGGTGTTATACAGCGAGTCGACGCCGGCCTCGCCACGCGGCGACTGAACGGTGATCGGCATGGAACCTCCTGACAGTTGGTTACCGACAACGGATGCGGGCTTGCGCTAGTTAGCCGGCCCGCGCGGGCGTTGCGTCTTTGTCCAGGTCATGCGGTGGCTGCCGGGCAGGCGCCGCATGATCGCCGAGCGCACCGGCCAGGGCACCGCCCGGTACAGCGGGACATATACCCGCAGCCAGAACACCTCCGCCCCGCGCGGCCGGCGCGGGCCGGTGACCCGGTATCTGGCGGCGACCTTCTCCTGCGCCGCGACCATGAGGTAGTGCTCGGAGGTGGCTCGCAGCCAGCGGGAGAAGGACACCTCAGGACCCCAGCCCCGCCAGCAGGCTCTGCGCCGCCAGCGCGATCGGCTCGTTCAGCGCCCCGATCGGGGGTGAGTAGACGTTTTCCATTGTGGCCAGGTCATTGATGGTGATCCCGGTCCGGACCGCCATGGCCAGGAAGTCCGCTCGTTCCTTGATGCCCTCGCGGCCTACCATCTGCGCGCCGATGAGCCGGAGTGACCCGGGCTCGGCCAGCAGCTTGACCCGGACCTTCTCCACCCCCGGGTAGTAGCGGGCCCGGGAAATGCCCTCGGCGACGCCGACCACGTGCGGGATACCCAGCGCGGTCGCGAGCGTCTCGCTGAAGGAGACGCCGCCGATCATCCAGTCCCCGGCAACCATTCCCCAGGGCACGCTCACCGGCTGGTACCGGCGATCCCCGCCGGCCGCGTTCGTGCCCGCGACCTTGCCCTGGGAGTAGGCGTGGCTGCCGGAAAGGCCCTGGATGGGGATGTCGGTCACGCTGTGCGGCACCTCGATGCAGTCGCCGGCCGCCCAGACGCCAG
This sequence comes from Actinomycetota bacterium, assembly GCA_003541285.1. Taxonomy (GTDB): domain Bacteria; phylum Actinomycetota; class Actinomycetes; order Streptosporangiales; family Streptosporangiaceae; genus UBA9676. The sequence goes on along the minus strand of DPMS01000195.1, from coordinate 12,860 downwards.
GCGCGGATGTGTGCATCCGCTCGTCGACGATGAGCCCGCCCGCCGAGCCAATCCGCAGCCCGGCGGCCCGGGCCAGGCTGGTGTTGGCCTCTTTCTTGGTGCAGACGACGGCAAGGTCGCATGCGATCTCCCCGGCAGAGGTCGCGACCGCCCGGAGCGAGCCCTCGCCGACGAAGCCTTTCAGCGTGGTGTTGAAGTGGAGCTTGGCGCCTTTCTCCTGCCAGGACTCCTGCACGGGTGCGATGATGTCAGGGTCGGTGGCCACCGACAGCGCCCATGCCCCCGGGTCGATCAGGTGGGTCTCAATGCCGCGGTGGCACAGCGCGGTCACCATCTCCAGGCCCAGCGGGGACGCCTCGACCACCACCGCCGCTCGCACGCCGTCCAGCACTTTGTCCCACTCGATCGCCCGCCGGATGTTCTTCACGTAATACAGGCCGTCGAGATCGGCGCCGGGCACTCCGGGGGAGGCGTAATTGAAGCCGGTGGCCACGATCAGCCTGTCGTAGCCGATCTCGCCCTCACCATGCACGGACACGGTCTTGTGCTCGGCGCTGAACCCGGTGACCCGCGTCTCATAGTGGATGTCGATGCCCTGGCCGGCGTAAGCTTCCCTGGTCGCCAGAAAAAGCCGCTCGAAGTCGGGAATCTCCTTGCCGTGGACATAAGGAATGCCGCACGGGCTGTACCCGACATCCTCGAATTCGGTGTAGACGCGAACGTCCGCCGAGGGGTCCGCGCCCCTGGCAGCCCCGGCGGCACCCATACCCGCGGCGCCGCCGCCGACTACCACGATCCGCTGCGCCATCAGTACCCTCTTCCCATGAGCCGGGACGGGACGTTTAGTATCCGCTATGAGTCGTACACTATACTGGCGGGAGCCATCCTGGACGTCAAGACGCGATCACCATCCGACCCACTGGATGCCCGATGAGCCGAGTGCCACGCACGCAAGGTCCCCCCTGCCTGGACGCGCAGTCGAACAGCCGCAGTGACGGGGCTGCTGGGGATCTGGAGCGCATCGTCGACTCCATCGGCCTCAAGGTGTTCAGCCTCCGCAAGCGGATGGGCCTGTCGCTGCAGCAACTCGGCGAGCGTTCCGACGTGTCGGCGGCCGCGATCCACAAGATCGAGCAGGGTGGCATGGTGCCGACCATCACCACCCTGCTGAAGATCGCAGGCGCACTCGGCCGCCCGGTCTCGTACTTCGTGGAAGAGGATGTCGGCCAGGACGACGTGGCCACGCTCACCCCGGCCGGCGAAGACCGGCCGGTGTACACCTCTCACAAGGGGATCGTGCTGAACAGCATCTCCGGGCCGTACGGCCGGTTCCTGCTCGCCGGGGCGCGGGCCACGGTGGAGCCGGGCGCAACCAGTGGGCGCAAGCCGATGCAGCACCCGGGTGAGGAACTCGTCCATGTCACCAGCGGCATGCTCGAGTTCACTGTGACCGGGCAGTCGTACCAGGTGGGAGCCGGGAGCACACTGCACTTCCGGGGTGACCAGCCGCACACCTGGCGCAACCCCGGCACGACCGAAGCGCACGCGGTCTGGATGGCGCTGCGGCCGCAGTAGCCCGCGCCGTGATCCCCGCTCACTACTCCCCGCGCCCACGACCGGCTGAGCTGATCGCTGACATCCTGCCGCCCGCGGTGGCGGCAGCGGAGTCCACCGGGAAGGCCCCCAGGACAGGCTTTGGCCTCTTCCCCGCCGAGGAGGCGGCGCTGCGCACGGCCGGACCCGGGCGCCGGGCCGAATTCGCAGCGGGCCGGCTTTGCGCAAGGGCCGCCCTGGCCAGGCTGGGTGTGCCAGCCACGCCGATCCTGCCCGGATGGGCAGGTCAGCCGCAGTGGCCGGCCGGCGTGACCGGAAGCATCACCCACTGCGCCGGTTACCAGGCCTGTGCCGTCGCACTGGCTGCGGACGTGGCCGCGATCGGCATCGACGCGGAACCACACCAGGAACTGCCCGCCACCCTGATCGAGGCGGTGGCCACCAGGCCCGAGCGGGCGTGGATCCGGCAGCAGGCGGCCTGCGTACCCGCGGTGTGCTGGGACCGGCTGCTTTTCAGCGCCAAGGAATCAGTAGCCAAGCTGTGGTACCCGCTCACCGCGCAATGGCTGAGCTTTCACGACGTGGCCGTCTGCCTGGCAGACACTGGCACCTTCTCCGCCCGCCTGCCTTCCGGCCCCGGCTGGGCATCCGGTGACCTGCCCGAAGGCCGGATGATGGGCCGCTGGCTGATTCGCGACGGGCTGATCCTCACCGCCATCACCTTGCGGTGTGGCGGTTTGGCAACATCGAGTCGCGCTGGGACTCTGGCGGGCCTGCTGCGCCGCCAGAATGAACTCCGGACCCGGCGTTCCACGGCTCGCTTCTCGTGATCAGCGGAGTGGGAAGGACTGGCCTCGCTCTGCTTCCGGCCGCGGGCCGAAGATGCGCCGCCCAGACTCGGCGATGGGCACATCGTTGATGCTGGCTTCCCGCCGCTTCATGAACCCGTCCGCGTCGAACTCCCACAACTCGTTGCCGTAACTGCGGTACCACTGCCCGCTGGCGTCATGGGACTCGTACTGGAAGCGCACAGCGATCCGGTTGCCATGAAACGCCCACATGTCCTTGCGCAGCGCATAGTCGAGCTCACGGCTCCATTTCCGGCGCAGGAACTCGATGATCTCGGCCCGGCCGGTGACGAACTCGTGCCGGTTACGCCAGACCGAGTCCTCGCTGTAGGCGCCCGCCACCCGCTCCGGGTCGCAGGTGTTCCAGGCGTCTTCAGCCGCCTGGACCTTCTGCCGGGCGGTCTCCTCGGTGAAGGGCGGCAACGGTGGTCGTGGGGTCACTGGAACCTCCTCAAAGGGAGAACGATCGTTCTCAGTGCAGGACAGTATCGGTGGGGAACGCCCGTTCTCAAGGCCGGCTGGGCAATGGATGGCCCCCGTGGGCCGAAGTGGCGCCGGGCGGCACCACTCACCACCCGGTTACCGGATCCGGGCCATGGGCGCGGCCGGATCCGGGCCGCTCACAAATAGCCAATCCTCTCGTCTGCTGATGGGGCGTACTCGGGTGTCTTGGATTCGTCGAACGCAAGCCGTCCACCGTGACGTTCGGCCAGTCCCTTCGCAAACGTGTCGGTGGCCTCTGCGACGCGGAGAGCGCATTCGTGGAAGTCGGCTTCGGCCAGCGACGGCCCCAGGTGCTCCGCCTCGACCAGGACCTGGCCACCGACCCAGAACGTGCGGCAGAAGTACAGGTGCGTGTTGATCTCGTTGAGCTCGCGGGCCAGTGCGTCGGTGAACTGTATGCGGTCGACCGCGACCGAGAAGACCTGCACGACAGGCTTCCACGCATGGACAACCCGCACGTAGTACAGCGCACTGCGGTAGCGGATGGGGTAGTCACCGTCAGCATCTGCCTGAGCCTTCCCGACTCCGGTCAGCCGTTCAATCAGCGTTTCGACATGGGAGGTGACCATGTCCGCCGATGCCTGTGATTCCATGCTCCGCCGGGTGCGCCACGGCAGCACGAATCCCTCCGCCACCAGCCCGTCCCAGGCGCTGTAGGCGGCGGTGATCCCGCTCAGCGTGTCCTCATTGACGTCCCCGGCCGTGCCGGACGCGAGCACAAGAAGTGAGTAGTGATACAGCCAGTAGGTCTGGGCCGCCGGCCTGCCGGCATAGTGCTCGAGTTCACGGACCGCCGCGGGCGCCACCAGCGCGATGATCTGCTGCAGGCCCCCGGCCGCAGCGGCAAGCTCATGGGCCCCGGCGACGATCTTCTCCCGCACCGCCACGATCTCGCCCGACTCTGCCGGGACCCGGGCCGGACGGAACGTACGGGCATGCTCGATCGCCCTGAACAAGATGCTGACCACCAGGGCGCTGTGCTTCTCGTCATAGCCGTGGCCTGGGTTGCCGACAGAGAAAGCCCACCCGGCCAGCTCATCGAGGAAGAGGATCTCGAAGCTGGGCACGTCCTTCAGGCTCAGGTCACGCAGCGCTGCGAGTGCGGCCGGCTCCCAACTGGAAGCGCCCTGTTCCTTCTCCCCCACGGTTACCTCGTCAATTCGTCGTCTGAGCATCTGACCGTACAGGAGTTTCTGTCTGTGGCTGCTGGCTATCTGGCCGTCACTCTGCTCACCCGGTGGTGAGCCTGGCCAGCATTTCTGGACAAACTGTTCAGTAATTTACCGGACTCTTGCGCATCTCGATCAAGATATGAAGACTTCTATGTCATATTCGCCCAGCGGGGCTCTCCGCCGCCGCTGGCCATCCAGTGCGCAAGCCGGGCAGACCCGGCTGCCTGTTGGGAGGAATCGATGACGACACACCTTCCGGCGACTACCGGCCGGCAACTCGGCCGCCGGTCATGGGCCGAGCCATGGAAGATCAAGATGGTGGAGCCCCTGCGGGTGACGACGCCTGCCGAACGCGCGCATGCGCTGGCCGAGGCCGGTTACAACACGTTCCTGCTGCGGTCGGAGGATGTCTACATCGACCTGCTCACCGATTCGGGCACGAGCGCGATGAGCGACCGGCAGTGGGCTGGCCTGCTGCTCGGTGACGAGGCCTACGCCGGCTCGCGGAATTTCTACGCGCTTGAGGAAGCGGTCCGCGACACCTACGGCTACCGGCATGTGCTGCCGGTGCATCAGGGGAGGGGAGCCGAGCACCTGATCAGCCAGATCGCGATCCGCTCCGGCCAGTTCGTGCCCTCCAACATGTACTTCACGACCACGCGGCTGCACCAGGAGCGCGCCGGCGGCGTCTTCGTGGATGTGATCATCGACGAAGCACACGACCCGCAGAGCGAGCACCCCTTCAAGGGGGATGTGGATATCAGCAAGCTGGAAAGCCTGATCACCCGCGCGGGTGCCGACCAGATCGCCTACATCAGCCTGGCCGGCACGGTCAACATGGCGGGCGGGCAGCCGGTGAGCATGGCATGCGTGCGCGCCCTCCGCGAGCTGTGCGACCAGTACCGGATTCGGCTGTTCCTGGATGCGACCAGGATGGTCGAGAACGCGTTCTTCATCCAGGAACGCGAAGAAGGCTACGCGGACAAGACGATCGCCGCGATCCTCAGGGAGTTCTGCTCGCTCACCGACGGCGCGTGGATGTCGGCCAAGAAGGACTCGCTGGTCAACATCGGCGGCTGGCTTGCCCTCAACGACGCGGACCTGTTCGAGGAGGCCCGCAACCTCGTTGTCGTCTTTGAGGGCCTGCACACCTACGGCGGGCTGGCCGGGCGGGACATGGAGGCAATGGCGATCGGCATCACCGAGTCCGTCCAGCAGGACCACATCCGGGCCCGGATCGGGCAGGTGCGCTACCTCGGCGACCTGCTCACGGCGGCGGACGTCCCGGTCGTGAGGCCGGTCGGCGGGCACGCGATCTTCCTGGACGCACGCCGCTTCTACCCGCACCTGACGCAGGACGAATTTCCTGCCCAGACGCTGGCCGCTGAACTGTATCTCGACTCCGGGGTCCGTGCGATGGAGCGGGGGATCGTGTCGGCCGGCCGTGACCCGAAGACAGGCGATCACCATCACCCCAAGCTTGAGCTCACCCGGCTGGCGATCCCGCGCCGGGTCTACACCCAGGCGCACATGGACATCGTGGCGGAGGCAGTGGAGGCCATCTATGCTCAGCGCGACTCAGCGAAGGGGCTCATCATGACGTACGAGCCGCGCTACCTGCGGTTCTTCCAAGCTCGCTTCGACCGGCCATAGGCGAAGCGAGCTTGGCTCAGAGCTTGGTCAGCTTGGCGGACGGCATGCTGATGCGCTGCACGTGGGAGCCGAAATCGATGATCAGGGCGACTCCGTGCTCGACACCCGTGACCGTGCCGAGGCCGTACTTGTCGTGGGTGACCAGGTCATCCACCGCGAAGTGCTCGGCCGGCGGTTCTGGATCGGGAGCCTTGAACGGACTGGTTGACAGGTGACGCCGGGGCGCGGCGCGGTAAGGACTCATCATGTCCAGTATGCGCCCTCGCAGGCCTGCCAGACCCATCAGCTGCTGGAATCAGCAGCCACTTTGCCGCAGGGCACGCACCCTCACTCACGCCGGCGGCCCGGTTGCACCAGCCACAGCTGTTGCTCCAGCTCCGCCAGCGTCGGGGCATACAGCGGCTGCAGCCCACCGTCCTTCCTTCTCAGGTGGGCAGTGAACCCGTCCCCCTTGCCCGGTTCCACGGGGCGAATGGACCAATCCGGAAAGGCCACCTTCAGCCGGGCGAGTTCGGCGGCCGGAGTGCGGCTCATGGCTGGCCGCCCGTATTCAGGGTGCCCTGAACCCACTGCACCGCGCAGGTGTACATAGACACGTTCGGAGGGCTCTTTTCCGTTGAGATATTCAGGTGACGACAGCTGACCCAGCCGGTACCGGCACCGCTGCGGCCCGGACCGGCATGACCACTTGCTGCATGGTAGCAACGTCAATGCACGTGCAGAACGCTTGTGCAGAAGCACTTGCAACAGCCCTGTGCATGGTGCTGCTGGGACACAGATGCCAACCCGGCGGGCGCGCGGCGCTTCTGACAGCCGGCACCCCCGCGCCAGGACACCCCGGGGCCCAGGGCCATTCTGGGGCAGGAAAGAGCCTACGCAGGCATAGGCCGCCCCGGCACTGGCCGGATGGGTGTCACGCGCGCCGGTCATGGCATTTGTCATGGCCAAAACGCGCCGGATCTCAAATGGGGTGTCCGGCGGGCTCGCCTCCCGGCCGTGTTCACCCCTGACGGACGATGCCCTACCGCCCTGGACCGGATTTCCTTGCGAGAAGGCCGCCGGCGGCGGGAGAGGCTGCCGGCGGCGCGTGGGCACCGGCTGAGGAGGACATGTGTTCAGGGACAGGCGGCAGGAGCGGCGTGAAGAGCGCCGGGGTGGCGATGGCGCGACGCATTACCGGATGCGCCAGAAGCTGGTGTCCATAGGCGACGACTACTGGATCGAGAACGACCGGGGCGAGCGGGTCTTCAAGGTCGACGGCAAGGCCCTGCGGGTGCGCAAGACACTCGTCCTGGAAGACAGCCACGGGAGCGAACTACTGAAGATCCAGGAGCGCGTGGCCCGGGTGCGGGACACGATGGAGATCGAGGACCGGGATGGGCACACCGTCGCAACAGTGAAGAAAGCGCTGATCACCCCCCTGCGCGACCGGTGGAGCGTCAAGGTGGCGGATGGCCCCGACCTCGACGTCAAGGGCAACATCGTCGACCACGAGTACACCATCGAGGACGGCAGGTCCACGGTGACCGAGGTCTCCAAGAAGTGGTTCCGCCTGGCTGACACCTACGGGGTCGAGGTCGCTGCCGGCCAGGACCCCGCGCTGATGCTGGCCGTCACGGCGGTCCTGGACCAGATGGCGCACGAGGCACGCTGACGCTGACACCGCTGGCTCCGGGTGATGTGCGGGTAGCGGTACCCCGCCGGGGTCACAATGAGATCGGCAAGCCGAAAAGGGGGGCACTGGCACGGGAGGTGGCCCGGTGGCGGCGGAGCATGGTTTCCCTGAGCTCCGGCAGGTGGTCCTGGACTGCACGGACGCGCGGGCGCTCGCAGAGTTCTACCGTGAGCTGCTCGGCCTGCGGTACCGGCCAGGAGACGAGCCTCCCGCCCCCGGCCAGCCGGACCCGCTGGGGCAGGACTGGCTGGTGCTGCGGGACGCGGCCGGGACTACCCGGGTGGCCTTCCAGCAGGTGGCGGAGTTTCCGCAGGCGACATGGCCGGACGGCCCGATCCCGCAGCAGCTGCACCTGGATCTGACGGTACCCACAGCGGGGGACCTCGATGTGCAGCATGAGCGCGCCCTGGCCCTGGGTGCCCGGCTGCTCGACGACCGCTCCGGCGATCCGGAGGAGCCGCTGCGCGTCTATGCCGATCTGGCTGGGCACCCGTTCTGCATCTTCGTGGCTCACCCGGCGGCGGCGAGCGCGGGCGGCTAGGGGAAGGCGACCGCGACCGGGACCCGGGTCCCCGTGATGGTGCCGTTGCCGTCCTGCCCCTGGCGGTTGGCTCCCCAGCAGTAGGCGGCGCCGGAACCGTCTTGCGCGCAGGCGTAGTACATGCCGGTGCCGATCGCGGTGAGCGTCTTGCCCGCCAGCACCCCGCTGGTGTCCACGGTCACCGGCAGGGGTGAATTGGTGGTGGTGCCGTCACCGAGTTCGCCCTGGGCGTTGCCACCCCAGCAATACGCCTACAGCGTTGCTCAATGTAGTCCAGCAGGCGGCTGCGCGGGGACTATTGCGGGCTCCCACCCGGCCCGGTTACCCCGGTTCGCAGCAGGCGGGTTCTTCCGTAGCATGAGGTCAGTGGATGCACCAGTGGTCAGCCGTGAGGAACTCGAGCACCGGCTCGAGGGCCACCGCGTCGCGCTGCGCGGGCACTGCTACCGTATGCTCGCGTCGCCGTTCGAGGCGGAGGACGCGGTCCAGGAGACGTTCATCCGCGCCTGGCGCTCTATCGGCACCTTCGAGGGACGTGCTTCCCTCAGTTCCTGGCTCTACCGCATCGCCACCAACGTCTGCCTGGACATGCTGCGCAGCGTTGAGCGCCGGGCCCGCCCCATGGACCTCGGCCCCGCCCGGGAGCCCATCGCCGCGAACCTGAACACCCGGCCGGAAACGACATGGCTGGAGCCGGTCCCGGACGCCCTGGTGATACCGGACAGTGACCCGGCCGAGGCTGCCGTCGCGCGTGACACGGTCCGGCTCGCGTTCGTGGCCGCCCTCCAGCATCTCCCGCCGCGCCAGCGGGCGGTGCTGCTCCTGTGTGAGGTGCTGCAGTGGCAGGCGAGCGAGGTCGCCGCGCTGCTCGAAACGACCGTCGCCTCGGTGAACAGCGCCCTGCAGCGGGCACGCGCGACGCTGGAAACGGGCAAGCTCACCGTGTCTGCGACGCCCGCGGCGCTGGGCGCCGCCGAGCGTGAACTGCTCAGCCGGTACGTGCAGGCTTTCCAGGCTTACGACATGGAGGCGCTGACGGCGCTGATCCACGAGGACGCGACCCAGTCGATGCCGCCCTACGACATGTGGCTCTCCGGCCGGGCGGATATCTTCACCTGGTGGCTGGGGCCCGGTATCGGCTGCCAGGGATCGCGCGTCATCCCGGTGGCCACCGCGAACGGCTCGCCGGCGTTCGGCCAGTACAAGCCGGCCCCGGGCGGGCCGGGCAGCGGCTACGAGCCGTGGGCGCTGCAGGTGCTGGAACTGCGTGACGGACGGATCGCCGAGCTCACGTTCTTCCTGGGAACCACGACGCTGTTTCCCCTGTTCGGCCTGCCACCCCGGCTCGACGCCGCGGGGAATGCGCCCGGCTGATCCGCACCTGGTTACCCGGGGAAACCGCGCCCGGATCCCATCGCCCTGCCCCCTCGCCGGGCTGTCCCACCGCCACGCTGCCCCCTCGTCAGGCTCCCCCTCCCCGGCCTTCCCTGACGTCACCCTTGACATGTGACCAAAAGGTCACCTATCTTCGGGGCATGGACGCGGTGTTCCGCGCTCTGGCCGACCCGACCCGGCGGAGCCTGCTCGACGAGCTGTACCGAGCGGACGGGCAGACGCTGAACGCGCTCGAGGAGCGTTTCCCGATGACGCGTTTCGGCGTGATGAAGCACCTCAAGCTGCTGGAGGAGGCGGGCCTGGTGGTCACCAGGCGGCGCGGCCGCGAAAAGCTCCACTTCCTCAATCCGGTTCCCATCCGGCTGGTCCATGACCGGTGGGTGAGCAAGTACGCCGAGCCCTGGACTGCCGGGCTGAGCGAACTCAAACAACGACTGGAGAAGACCATGGAGAAGATCTACGAGATTTACATCCGCACCACCCCTGAACGCCTCTGGGAGGCGATCACCGACCCTGACATCAGGGCCAAGTACAACTTCGGCGCCGCGGTCTCCTCCGACTGGACGCCAGGCTCGCGGCTGGAGCTGGGCTCGCCGAAGGCCGGCGGGCTGCTCGGCGAGGGCGAGATCCTTGAGGTGGACCCGCCGCGGCGGCTGGTCCACACCATGGTCGCGCTGTGGAGCGACGAGGTGAAAAGTGAGGGCGCATCGAGGGTCACCTGGGAGATCGAGCCGATCCACGACTCCTGCCGGCTGACCGTGACCCACGACCAGCTGCGCGAGGGTGCGAACGACCAGCTCTACGGCGGCTGGCCGATGATCCTGTCTGGCCTGAAGACCTGGCTTGAGACGGGCCAGCTACTCACCACGCCAGGGTCCTTGATGTACACCTGAGCCCAGCGCTCCCTGGCCCGATCACTCATGGGCTCACCCATGTCCCGGCGGCCGGGCTAGGGTTCGAGCATGACATCGCGCACTCTCGTCATCAAGGTCACCGCCGGCAAGGATGACCCGGAGCGCTGCGGCCAGGCCCTGACGGTGGCGGCCACCGCGCTCGCCAGCGGCGTGGCGGTGTCCCTCTGGCTCGCTGCCGAAGCAGCCTGGCTCGCGGTGCCCGGCCGGGCCGACGACATCGTGCTACCGCACTCGCCGCCGCTGGCCGATCTGCTGGCGAGCATCGTCGCAGGCGGTACGGTGACGTTGTGCACGCAATGTGCCGCGCGCCGGGATATCGCCCCCGGGGACGTCATCGAGGGCATCCGGGTCGGTGGCGCGCCCACATTCGTCTCCGAGGTCATCGCGGACGGGACGCAGGCACTCGTCTACTGACCGCCCGGACCCCGCCTTCCGGCAGCAGCCGGCCCTGGCCGCCGCCGGAAGGGTCACGGGCGCTCATGGCAAGCCGGCCGGACGACCCGCTCAGGAAGAGCCTGCTGGGACTGCTGCGAGCCGTTGCTCCCGCAACCGCAGCGTCCATTCCTCATCTCTGGCATTCAACGGTGGCAGTGGCCCGGCCGCCCAGCTCAGCAGCAGGTCGGCCAGGGCCGGGTTGCGCACCAGGGCCGGGCCGTGCAGGTACGTGCCAAGCACCCGGCCCGCGTACGCGCCCTCCGTGCCATCCCCGTTTCCCACCCCGGCGACCACCCTGGCCAGCGGCGCCACCCCACGGCCCAGCCGGGTGACGCCCTGATGATTCTCGAACCCGGTCAGCCTGGGCACACCCAGCGAACGATCCACGTCGGCGAGGATCTCCCCCACTCCCCGCCGCTCCCCGCGCCCGCTGCGGATGTTGAGAATCTCCAGCCCCGGCAGGGGCTGGCCCTCTTCGCCGCCGAACTCCACCCCGAGCAACTGATAGCCGGCGCACACGGCGAAGACCACCGCGCCATGTCCGGCCGCAGCCCGGAGCCCACCGTCAGCCCGCAGTCTGCGCGCCGCCAGGATCTGCGGAAGGTCCTCGCCGCCGCCCATGAGGTAGATGTCCCCCTGCCGGGGCACCGGCTGGTCGGCGTTGACGATCACGGACTCGACCGGCAGGCCACGCAGCCGGGCGCGGCGTTCCAGCACCAGCAGGTTGCCGCGATCGCCGTAGGTGCTGAGCAGGTCGGGATAGACCCAGACCAGGCGGAGGCTGCCCGGTCCCCTGGCGTGCGTGCCCCGTCCGCTGGGCGTGCCCTCCACCATGTCAGGCCGCCCGGCCAAGCGCGACGCGGATCTGCTGGAACGCCGTGTAGTTGGCGATCACATCCAGCCTGCTGCCGTTCACCCGGTCCACTGCGTCGTCAATCCCCTCCGTCAGCCCGAACGGCACCAGGTCCGCTTCCAGCCGGACCGCCAGGTCCAGCTTGCGCTCGCCGGTGACGAACACGGGCCGGCCACGCAGCACGCGGTAGTCCACATCCCACAGCCAGGAGGTGTCCTTCCCGTCCGGTTCCCGGGCGTTGACGGCCAGCAGCACCGGTACCGGCGGCTCGTCCAGCACGTCGAAGGCCTCCAGCCAGCCGGCCGGGTTCTTGGCCAGCAGCAGCCGCACCTGCCGTCCCCGGCGCTCCACCTGGGTGTACCGGCCGGCTACCGAGGCCACCTCGCGCAGCCTGGGCAGTGCCTGCCCGGCCTCGACCCCGAACACCTCGCTGACCGCAAGCGCGACCACCGCGTTTGCCCGGTTGGCCCGGCCGGGCAGCGACAACGACAGGTCACGGACGCGCCCGGTGGAGTCGATCACCGAGCTGCCCTCCAGCACCCACCTGGCCGGCGGGCGGGCGAAGGTGCACTCGCCGCAGCGCCAGCCGAGTTCATCCCGGGACAGGTGGGAGCCACACTGCGGGCAGCACCACGAGTCCTCGTGCCAGCGCTGGCCGGCCGCCACCCAGATGACGTCCGGCGCCGCCCCCGCCGCCCAGGCGATCAGCGGATCATCGGCGTTGGCGACCACCCGGCAGTCTGGTGCCGACGCGAGCGCCTCCCGCCACCGCCTGGCCACCAGCCAGATCTCCGCTGCCCGGTCCATCTGGTCACGGCTGAGGTTCAGCAGGGCCACGACCCGCGCCTGGGTCGCGGCCAGCACCGAGGGCAGGTACTTCTCGTCGACCTCCAGCACGGCCATGGACGCGTCCGGCGCCTGCCCGAGCGCCGCGGCCAGGCCCGCCTCCATGTTCGCGCCGAACGCGTTCGAGGCAACCTCCTGGCCCAGCGCGCCGAGCGCGGCCGTAATAAGCCGGGTGGTGGTGGTCTTGCCGTTGGTCCCGGTCACCAGGACAATCCGGCGGCCAGCCGCCAGCAGCGCCAGCAGGTCGGGCTCGACCCGCAGGCCGATGACTCCCCCGATCACCGAACCGTCACCGCGGCCCGCCAGGCGTGACATCTTCCCGGCGGCGCCACCGATGGTGGTGGCCAGACGCGCGCGCATCGGAAGCTTGCCCATGGGCGTCGATGCTATCCGGCCCCGGTGACGGGCCTGTACTCATCCACGCCCGCCACCCACCCGGTGCCGCCGGTCACGAACCGGCGCGGCCACGA
>DPMS01000197.1 GCA_003541285.1 Actinomycetota bacterium | reverse complement strand
CGAGAGGTACTTCGGGCGGTAGAGGTTCTCTTCCCGGACCCACCACCCGCCGGGCTTCTGCTTCGCGAGTATGCCGGCTGCCCATCCCTCTTCGCCGATCCGACCCCTTGCCGACTTTACGTCGGGGTCACTCTCCGTCCTGCCCAGGAGCTGAGTCAGCGTCAGGTACCTGATGGACGGCTCCGCATCCTCCAAGAGCCAGTCGACCGCGCCCCGGGTGTCTCTGACCGTCGTCCCAGCCTCCGCGGTTTCATCTTCCGCCCTGGCCCCCGGGTCGGCCGGCCGGCACAGCACGTCCATCCGCCCGACCGAGCCCACGGCCTCGACCTCGCTGCCGACCGTCCCCTTGGGGAACCGCACGACGGTGGGGCCGTCGCTGACCTCCACCGCCTCTCCCACCAGCTCGCCGATCCGGGTCGCGTCCCGCGGCGCGGCGATCCGCAGGCCCGGCACGACCTGCAGGATCGAGCCATCCCACATGCCGTTGTGGCTCGGCCCGTCCGGGCCGGTGACCCCGGCCCGGTCCAGCACCACGGTGACCGGCAGGCGGTGCAGGGCCACATCCATGAGGAGCTGGTCGAACGCACGGTTGAGGAACGTGGAGTAGATCGCGACCACCGGGTGCAGCCCGCCCATGGCCAGGCCCGCCGCGCTGGTCATGGCGTGCTGCTCGGCGATGCCGACGTCGAACACCCGGTCCGGGAAGGCACGTGCGAACTCGGCGAGCCCGGTCGGGTGGAGCATCGCCGCGGTGATCGCCACCACGTCCGGGCGGCGCGCGCCGATGGCCGCGAGCTCGTCCCCGAACACCTCCGACCAGGTTCTGGCGGGCACTGCCGAGCGCTTCCCGGCCACCGGCGCCGGCGCGGCGGGCGGGACCTGATGCAGGCAGTCCTCATCGTTCTGCTCGGCGAGCTCGTAGCCGAAGCCCTTACGGGTGATCACGTGCACCAGCACCGGGCCACCGAACTCACGGGCGCGGCGCAGCGCGTGCTCGACCAGCTGCTCCTCATGGCCATCGATCGGGCCGACGTACTTGAGCCCGAGATCCTCGAACAGCACCTGCGGCTGGATGACGTCCTTGACGCCCTTCTTGATGCCGTGCAGCGTCTCATACAGCGGCGGCCCGACCAGCGGCGTGCGCGACAGTGTGACCTTGATGTACTCCAGCACGTTCTCGTACCGCTGGGTCATCCGCACCGACGCCAGATGGGCGGCCAGACCGCCGATCGTCGGCTGGTAGGACCGCCCGTTGTCGTTGACCACGATGACCAGCCGGCTGTCCTTGGCCGCGGCGATGTTGTTGAGCGCCTCCCAGGCCATGCCGCCGGTCAGCGCGCCGTCGCCGATCACCGCCACCACCGTGCGGCCGGTTTCGCCGCGCAGCTTGTACGCCTTCGCCAGCCCGTCCGCATACGACAAGCTGGTGGAGGCGTGCGAGTTCCCGACAATGTCGTGTTCTGACTCGTCCTGGCTGGGGTAGCCGGACAGGCCGCCCCGCTGGCGCAGCCTGGCGAAGCCCGCCTGGCGGCCGGTGAGCAGCTTGTGCACGTAGGCCTGGTGGCCGGTGTCGAAGATGATCCGGTCGGACGGGGAATCGAAGACGCGGTGCAGCGCGATGGTGAGCTCGACCACCCCGAGGTTCGGGCCGAGATGCCCGCCGTTGCGGGACACGGCATCGATCAGGAAGTCGCGGATCTCGCTCGCGAGGGTGGGGAGTTCGTCGGGGCTGAGCGCCTTGAGGTCCCGTGGACCGGCGATGGACTCCAGCAGGGTCACCTGATCTGCTCCTCGTCGTCGTCGGCCTGGCGATGGGCCCCCGGTGCCAGCCGAGCCGGCCGGGCCTGCTGGCCCGGTGTGGTGAGACAGAGCCCTAGGTGAGTCTATTTCGCCCGGTACCGCCGGCGCACGGGTGGGCGATATCTGGCATCATGATCCTGCCATAACGCGCTCGGCTTCCTGCCCTGGCCTGGGAATCTGTGGTGAACGCAGGGAGCGGACCCCGCGCGGCACCAGGGCGAGCAGGCAGGCGGCGGCGGTCAGCGCGGCTGCGCCGTACTCCGCCGGGAAGACCCCGATCGCGGCCGCGATGGGGCCAGCCGCCAGCGCCCCGGCAGGCATCGCCATGACCGAGCCGAGCACGTCGTAGGACGAGACACGGGCGAGCTTGCCCGGCGGGATGTGCCTGGCCAGCGCCAGCGTCCACTGGACCATCATCATCTCCACGGCGACCCCCAGGCCGACCGCGGCGGCGCACACCAGCGGCAGCGGCAGCCTCATCGCCAGCGAGAGCGGCGAGATCGCGCAGGCGCCGCCGATGAGCACGACGAAGCGCATCGGGCGGCGGGGGGCGAAGCGGAACGAGATCAGGCCACCGATGATCAGGCCGACCGCGTCGGCGGCGGTGATCGCGCCCCAGGCCGCGGGCCCGCCCAGGTAACGCCGGGCGATGACCGGCCCCAGCACCTGGAACCCCCCGTACCAGGCGAACAGGACCACGCAGAACTGGGCCACGATCACCCACAGCCAGGTGTGGGAGACGAACTCGGCCCAGCCGTCGCGCAGATCCCGTGTCAGGCTGGTACGGCTGGTGCGCTCGGCGCCGGTGGCATGGATGGCCAGCAGCAGCGGCACCGTGCCGATCATGCCCGCCCCGCAGGTGGCCAGGGCCCAGCCGGGGCCTGCTACGGCCACGAACAGCCCGGCCGCGGCGGCACCGCCCATCTGCGCCGCGTTCATCGCCAGCCGGCTCATCGCGTTGGCCTCCTGCAGCAGGGAGGCCGGGACCAGCCGGGGCAGCAGCGCCTGCGAGGCGGGGTAGAACATGGCCATCCCCGCGCCGGTCAGGGTTTCCAGGGCGATCATCTGCCACAGCCGGGGGTGGCCGGCCAGCACGAGGACGCCGAAGCCGCCTTCGCCGACCGCGATCATGAGGTTCGCGGCGACGATCACCCGCTGGGGCGGGATCCGGTCGGCGACCACCCCGCCGGCCACGGCGAACACCAGCGACGGGAGGATCTGCGCGGCGAGGACGTAGGACAGGTCGGCGGTCGAGCCGGTCACGTCGAGCACCGCGAACGCCACCCCGACCAGGGAGAAGGCGGTAGCCGCGGGGGCCAGCAGGCGGTCCGCCAGCAGCAGCCGGAAGTCGCGGATGGCCAGCACCGGGAACCTGCGGCGCAGGCCAGGCCACGGCATGGCGGACATCCGTTCTGTGCATGCGCGGGACTGGCTGGACGTCGTCGTCCGGCGCCGGGGCAGGGTCAGCTCCCGACGCTAGCCACCCTGCCACCGCAGCGGCAAACCCATTTCCGGGCTCAGGGCCATGATCCTGGACACTTTTCCGCACTATTCGCGGAAAAGTGTCCGCCATCTTGGATGCCGGCTCGTCGGCGCCAGGTCAGCGCACGCCGTAGAGGTGCTCCAGGGCCAGCTGGTCGAGCCGCTCGAAACCCATACCCCGGGCGGCCAGTGCCTCGATGTTAGGCGTGAAGCCCTGGACATCCCGCCAGGTCTCGCCGCTCCCGAGGGTCGGCTCCGCCAGTTCGGACACGTGCGCGGCACGCAGCGCCGCGATCACCTCCGGATCGGCCCGGAACGCGCGCACCTTTTCCCGCAGGATCAGGTAGTTGCGCATGCAGGCGGCAGCCGACACCCAGACCCCGCCGTCGTCCTCGGTGCGGGGCGGCTTGTAGTCGAAGTGGACCGGCCCGGTGTAGCCGCCGGACTCCAGCGCGTCCACCACCCAGAACGCGCCCCGCGCGTTGCCCGCCCCGAACCGCAGGTCCTGGTCGTAGCGGGGGCCGTGCTGGCCGTTGAGGTCAATGTGGAACAGCTTGCCGTGCNNGGCTCGTTCGGCTTGGGCTCGATCGCGAACCGCAGGCCGTACCCGTGGTCCAGGACGTAGCCGCACAGAATGTCCATAGCTTCCTTGTACCGCTCCAGCGCGGCCCGCACATCCTTGCTGGCCCCGGATTCGGCTCCCTCGCGGCCGCCCCAGCAGACGTAGACCCCGGCACCGAGCTCGGCTGCGAGGTCGAGGTTGCGCATGACCTTGGCCAGCGCAAACCGGCGCACGTCCCGGTCGTTGGCGGTGAACGCACCCTCCTTGAACATCGGGTGCGAGAACAGGTTGGTGGTCGCGGTGGTCACCACCAGGCCGGTGTCGGTGAGCGCCTGCCGGAAATCGGCGATCAGCTTGTCGCGCTCCGCGGCGCTCGCGTCGAAGTCGAACACGTCGTTGTCGTGGAAGTTCACCCCGTGCGCGCCGAGTTCGGCTAGCTTGCGCACGGCCCGGTCGGCGGGCATCGGCGGGCGCACCGCCGGGCCGAAGACGTCCACCCCCTGCCATCCCACAGTCCAGATACCAAACGAGAAACGGTCGCTGGGGGCCGGCTGGTACCGGTCGGCTGGGTTCATGGCTGTGTCCTTTCTTCCCACGTCATCGTGGCGTCCCTGAGTTCGGCGAGGCGCTCCCGCAGGTGAGGCACGGCTGGCCCGGTGTACTGCGCGGCCGGCGGCCGGGGCCACTCCGGCGGCTCCGGCGTGCCCGCCAGCGCCCACGCCGCCTGGCGCGCGGCGCCCAGCGCCACGTACTCCTCCGGCTGCGGCACGGCAACCGGGACGCCGAAGATCCCCGGTGCCAGCTGGCGGACCGCCTCCGATTTCGCCCCGCCACCGATCAGCAGCACGCTGCGCTGCTCGACACCGTGCCGGGCCAGCAGGCCGGCCGCGTCGGCGAGGGAGGCGAGCACTGCTTCGACGCTGGCCCGGGCCAGGTTCTGCCGGGTGGCGTTGCGGGTGGTCAGGCCGCGCAGCACCCCGCTGGCGTGCGGCCGGTTCGGGGTCCGCTCACCGTCGAGGTAGGGCAGCAGGGTGAGACCGCCCGCGCCAGGCCCGGCCGCCAGCGCGGCCTCCGACAGCCCGGCCAGATCGGTCCCGATCAGCTCGGCCACGGCGGACAGCACCAGGCCCGCGTTGACCGTGCAGACCAGGGGAAGGAACCGCCCGGTCGCGTCGGCGAACCCGGCCACCGCGCCGGAAGGGTCGGCGGAGGGGATGGCGGTGACCGCGTAGGCCGTGCCGGAGGTGCCGATCGAGACGGCCACCTCGCCGGGCGCCAGGCCCAGTCCCAGCGCGGCGCCCATGTTGTCGCCGGTGCCGGGCGCCACCGCCGCCCCCCACGCGGTCTCACCCACGACCTCGGCGGGCCGTGCGACCCTCGGCAGCAGGACGGGGTGACCGAGCGCGGCGGTCACGACGCCGGGCAGCCAGTGCCCGGCGGCGGGCGAGAAGTACCCGGTGCCCGACGCATCTCCCCGGTCGGTGACCAGGTCGATCTCCCGTTCCGGCCCCACACGAGGTCCCAGTTCCGGGTGCCCGGCCGCCGCCTCCCGCTCCCCTCGCCCGCCCCGTACCCGCCAGGTCAGCCAATCGTGGGGCAGCATGACGGCGAAGGTCCGGGCCGCGTGCTGCGGCTCGTGCTCGGCCAGCCAGCGCAGCTTGGTCACCGTGAACGAGGCATTGGGCACGCTGCCGGTCTGGGCCGCCCACCACAGCGGCCCGCCGCGCTCGCGGATCAGCGTCGCCGCGGCGCCGGCCGACCGCATGTCGTTCCAGAGCAGGGCCGGCCTGATCACCTCACCGTCTTCGTCCAGCACCACCATCCCGTGCTGCTGGCCCGCGACCCCGACCGCCGCCGCCTTGTCCAGCAGGCCGTCTCCCGCCTTTGCCAGCGCCGCCCACCAGGCGGCCGGATCACATTCGGTGCCACCGGGATGAGGCGCGCTGCCCTGGCCGACGACGGTGCCGTCCTCCGCCTGGCACAGCAGGATTTTGGTGGACTGTGTCGAGGAATCCACCCCGGCCACAAGCATGTGCGCCCCTCCCATGCCGACGAACTGAACCTACTCCTGCGGCGCGCTCGTCAGCCCAGCAGGCTGTGGGCTATCAGGATGACCGCCGAGGCGGCCGCGGTCAGCAGCACAGCTGCGCGGATCCGGCCCGCGTCCAGGAAACGCCGGAACCGGGCGGCGGCCAGCAGGCCCCCGGCCGCGCAGATCAGGAAGATCAGGCCCACCCCCAGATCACGGGCGGGCAGGTGCCCGGTGGCAGCGAGCGCGGCGACCGCCAGGGAGTTGCCCACGCACAGGAAGAACGACAGGGTCGCGCGTACCCGCGGGCCGTGCTCGGCCTGGTAGAGCAGGGCGACCGGCGGCCCGCCGATGGACGTGGAGGTGCCGGTGGTGCCGGAGACGATGCCAGCGGCCAGCAGCGTCCAGCGGTTACGGGGCAGGGCGGCGCCGATGCTGCTCAGCGCGATCACACCCAGCACCGCAGCGCCGACCACGATGCCCAGCGCCCGCACTGGGACGACGGTCACCACCCAGATGCCCGCCGCCGTGCCGGCCAGGCGGCCGGCCAGTGCCCAGGACACGCCGGGCCAGTCGGTGTGCCGGGCTTCCCTGGCCAGGATCAGTGCAGGCAGCGCGGCCCCGGCCACCAGCAAGGAGCCGGGCATGAGGGCCGGGTCGAGCAGGGTGACGACCGGCGAGGCGATGATGCCCAGGCCGAGGCCCACCCCGCTCTGCACCAGTCCGCCGACCATGACGGCAAACGCGGCGGCCAGGAGCACGGTTGTGGGGGGCATCTCAGGGGCCGACGTTACCCGGCCGGACGGTTGCCGGTCATGGAGATATCCGGCCGGCCGGGCCCGGCTGCAACCGGGCCCGGCGGCGGCCCGACCCGGGATCTGTCAGACCAGGTTCTTCAGCACGTTCAGGTATGTGGACGCGTATCTCACCGAGGGCTCCATGTAGGTGTTCTCGGTCCACTCGTTCCAGCTGATCAGGCCAAGGAAGTCGGGTGAGGAGGCGGCCGCCGCCCGGTACTCCAGGCGCAGCGTGAGCCCGTTGCCACGGCCCACGATGATGTGGCCCCCGATCATCGTGGCGTCGAAGCCCGGCGCGAACGGGGCGATCCAGATCTCATGCAGCCGGCGCTCGGCCAGGCCCATCAGGGCCAGCCGCAGAGCCCACAGCGGGTTCTTGACCGGGTTGATGGACGACCAGTAGTAGGCGTCCCCGTCGGTGTAGGGGGCCAGTCGGGTCAGCCCGGCCACCGTCGACGCCGAGTTCAGGACCAGGATCTTCGACCGGACTGTCCGCGTCACGCGAGCTATGGCGGACGGCGGGTAGGAGTCGGTCGCGCCCCACACGGTCAGCGGCTTCCCGTGGATCCGGTACCAGGCAGCATCGCCGGCGTAGTGGGTAACGAAATACCTGAAGTCCACGCCCACGCGGGCCGCCGGCAGATGGCCACCGTGCTTGGTCAGGCTCTCGTAGGCCATGACAAGCTTGAAACGACGCCGGTTCGCCGCCTGCTCCAGCAGCGGCACGATCCGCTGGTATGTCGGGTTGTTTTTCCAGCTGACGATGAATCCGCTGATACCTGCCGCCTGAGCCCGCCGCATCTGCCAGTCGATGACAGCCGGGTTGTCGCTGTTGTAGTTCCCGGGGAACGGCTGGAGCGGATGATCTTTCTTATGCACGTGCCAGTAGCCGCCCGTCATCCACATGTAATAATAGGCGAATACCGGCACATGCCCGGTGGTAGTTTTCGGTGGCACCGGCCGGCCTGATGGCGATGCCGATGCGGCCGACGCGGCGAGGGTGATCCCGCTGGCCATGGCGGTGACCAGCAGGATCCGTCTACTCCATGCAGGTGTGAACACGTGTCCTCCCTGGGAAGTCGGTATGCGTTCACGCAGTATTAAAGTGACGCGTGAGCTGGCCGCAGCTGAATCCGCTGAGAAAAGGTTAGACCACGGGGAACAGGCCAGTAATATTCCGGTAATGGCGGCCAGCAATGTCCGGTATCATGCTCTTTCCCGGACCGGCCCCGGCGCCTTGGGATTGACCCGTTGCACGCGTTCACCTTTACCGGAAATGTTGCTCAGGGCGCTGGGCCAACCAGCTTTTTCAGCACCTTGAG
>DPMS01000198.1 GCA_003541285.1 Actinomycetota bacterium | reverse complement strand
GCCGGCCGGGGCTGTCCCGCCAGGCCGGCCCGTTCACTGACCAGGCTGGTGATCTTGCCGATCACCTCGTCCAGGGTGAGCGACGTGGAGTCGATCTCGACCGCGTCGGCGGCCATCACCGTCTGCGGGGCGTCGGCGCGGTCCCGGCGATGCTGCTCGTGCTGGGTGACTGCCGCCGTCGCGCCAGGATCGGCGGCCAGATCGGCGCTGCGGCGCGTGGCCCGGATGTCCTCGCTCGCGGTGAGGAACACCTTGACCAGTGCCTGCGGGGCGACAACCGTGCCGATGTCGCGCCCTTCGGCGACGATGCCAGTGCCCGCCCCGGCCGCCTGGGCGATGATGGCCCGCTGCATCGCGATCAGGTGATCGCGGACCTCTTGGACGGAGGCGACCGCGCTGACGGCGTTGGAGACCTCGCGGGTGCGGATCTGCCCGGACACGTCGACACCGTTGACCGTGATCACCGATGCGGCGGGATCGGTCCCGACCTCGATCACCGGCACCCGGGCGTGCCGGGCCACGGCCGCCGGATCGCTGGTGTCCAGGTTCTTGCTGAGCATCCACCAGGTCAGTGCCCGGTACATCGCGCCGGTGTCCAGGTAGCGCAGGGCGAGCGCACGCGCCACGCCCCGGGCAGCACTCGACTTGCCCGATCCGGCGGGACCGTCCACGGCGATCACAAGGCACTCGCTCACGCAGGCGATGCTACCGGCGCACGGGCCATCCGGCGGACGCCAGCGCGGCTGTGAGCCTGGCTGCGGCGTCCGGGCGGACTGTGAGTTCGGCCACTCCCACCGGCAGGCCCGGTGAATGCTCGATCCCGATGTCCTCAATGTTGACCCCGGCCTGGCCCGCCACCTGGAACAGCCGTGCCAGCTCCCCCGGCTGGTCGCGGATGACGACCTGGACCACCGCGTTATCGCGGGCCGGGGCGCCGCGTTTGCCCGGTATTTGCCGGACTCCTGCACTGCCCTGGTCCAGCAGGCCCGCCAGCAGTTTCATGCTGGGGTCATCCGGGCCGGGCCGGCTGGCCGCAGCGGCCCCCATCTCCGCCAGGGCTTCGGCCGCCGCGGCCAGGTCAGTGGCCACAGCCGCCAGCACCGTGGCTACTGGCGCGGCGTTGGCGGCCAGGATCTGCGCCCACAACCCGGTCTCACCCGCCGCGACCCTGGTCACATCGCGCACGCCCTGGCCAGCCAGGGAAAGCGCGCCACCGGGGGCGTGCGCCAGCTGGGCCGCCATGGCCGCGGCCACCACATGCGGCGCATGGGAGACAAGCGCCACCCACCGGTCGTGCTCGTCGGCGCTGGCCAGCACCGGCTCACCACGGCAGCAGCGCACGAGCCCTTCGACGGCCGCGACGGCCGCGGGGTCGGTCTGCGGGCCCGGGCATATCACCCACGGGCGGCCGAGGAACAGATCAGCCCGGGCGGCAGCCGGGCCGGAGCGCTCCCGCCCGGACAGCGGGTGGCCGGGAACGAACGAGGCAAGGTCGCAGCCGAGTTCGCCGGCCCGGTGCAGCGGCAGGACTTTCACGCTCGCCACGTCGGTGTACCAGCGGGCGAGGCCGCGGGCCTGGGCCGCCGCCAGGGCGGGCGCGACCGCGGCGGGCGGGACAGCCAGCACGGCCAGATCCGCCAGCGGCTCAGCCTGGCCGGGCGCCGGCTCCGGCAGCACCGTGCCCGCGCCGATGTCGGCCGCCAGNNCGACGTCCCGATCAGCCCGGTCCCGATCACGACCGCACTGGCAGGCGCGGGCGGTGAGCCTGCCTCCGGTGCCCCCTGCTGCGCCGTCATTGCGCGATATCCAGCCGCAGCGCCGCCGCGCCGCGCAGGTAGACATGCTGCAGGGCGTTCCGCGGCGTGGCGGTTTCGATGTGCATCAGCAGCCGCACCACCCGGGGCATGGCACCGGGCACGTCAATCTCGCTGGCACACAGCAGCGGGACGTCCTGGAAGCCGATCTTGCGCGCGGCGAGAGCGGGGAATTCGGCCGTGAGGTCGGGCGTGGCGGTGAACACCACGCTGATCACGTCGTCGGTCACCAGGCCGTTGCGCGTCATCACCTCGGTCACCAGTTCGGTCGTGCCCTCCAGGACAGCGGCGCGCTCATTGGCGTCCACCTGGACCGCACCGCGGATTGCCCTGACCGCCACCGGCCTGCTTCCCTTCACCCACGCCCGCTGATATCACCCGGGCCACTGCTGTCGCTCCAGGCTATCGGCAGGCGGCCGCCCGCAGTTCCGCTGCGCGCCCGCCCGGCCTGATCGCGGATTTTTTCCGGATATGGGGTCGGGAACCCCTGAGTCCCATGTCTGCCAGGTGATACCTACGCTGGCTGGGTGACCATTGATCGCCGAAAAAGCCCTGGGGGTCCTGAGAGCCGAAGGTCTCGTCGTCACCGTGCCCGGCCGCGGAGTCTACGTCGTGGACCGCTGACAGCACCGCTCACACCTGCACCCCGGCAATCCCATATCGCCTTGTCCCCCGCCGTTCTGCCGGTCCTTGCGGAGCCGGTGGGGCGCCGTTCATGACAGCACCCGTGACTTCGGCGATCAGCGCTATCATCGCCACGGTGCCCAAGCATCTGGCGTGCCTGCGTGACTGCGGCCTGGCCGAGGCGCGCCCGGCCGGCCGGGCCTCGGTGTATTCCCTGGCTCAGCCCGCGCTGGTCGGCCGCTTGCCGGCCACTGGGGCGGTGCCGGCCGCGACCGGCAACGCAGTCGCGTTGTGCCCGGTCTATGGGCAGGGTAATTGACCGCCCGGCCGGCCGGGCTGGCGCGGCTGCGGCGGCGCGGGTTCGTACTGGAATACGCCAGCATGGCGTGGATGGTGGCCGAGGCCGCCGTCGCCATCACCGCCGGGGTGCTGGCATCTTCGATCGCCCTGACCGGCTTCGGCCTGGACTCGGTGATCGAGTTCTTCGCCGCCACCATCGTCGTCTGGCAGCTACGCGGGGAAGGCCAGGACCGGGAGACCCGCGCTGTGCGCCTGATCGGGGTCACGTTCTTCGCCCTCGCCGCCTACCTCACCATCGAGAGCGTCCACGACCTGGTGACCCACGCCCGCCCCGGGGGGTCCATCCCGGGCCTTGCCGTCACCGCCGCCGCCCTGATCGTCATGCCGGTGCTGGCCATCGCCAAACGCCGCACCGGCCAGGCCCTGGGCAGCCGCACCCTCATCGCCGATTCCGCCGAGACCGCTTTCTGCGCATACACCTCCGCCGCGACCCTGGCCGGCGTCGGCCTGAACGCTGTGCTTGGCTGGTGGTGGGCCGACCCCCTCGCCGCCCTTGTCATCGCCGGGCTCGCGGTCAAAGAAGGTCTCGAAGCCTGGCACGACGACGACTGAGCATGGGCAAGCACTGCCTCGCGGGCTGCCGGGGCCGGGCCGGCGATCTTCGGGCTTCCATTTAGCCGCGCCGCCCGGTACAAGCGGGAAACGTCCGTGACCAAAGCTGGGCAGGCGGGCGGCTAGGCTAGAGGCCGACGGCTGCGTAGAGGTCGCCGATCTCCCTGGTGGTCAGCGCCCGGGTGGCGCCTGGCCGCAGGTTGCCGAGCGCGACCGGGCCGACATGGGTGCGGACCAGGCGGCTGACCGGGTGCCCAGCCGCTGCCAGCAGGCGCCGCACGATGTGCTTGCGGCCCTCGTGGAGGGTGATCTCGACCAGCGCCCGCGATCCTGCCCGCTCGACCACCCGGAACTTGTCCGCGCTGGCCACCCCGTCCTCCAGTTCGATCCCGGTGAGAAGCCTGCGGCCCAGGTCCCTGGGCAGCGGCCCGGTGACCTCCGCCAGGTAGGTCTTGGGCACGCCATAACGCGGATGCGCCAGCCGGTGAGCGAGTTCACCGTCGTTGGTCGCCAGCATGAGCCCTTCGGTGTCGTAATCGAGCCTGCCGACGTGGAACAGCCGCTCGGCCCGGCCCGGCAGCAGGTCGCTGATGGTGGGCCGGCCGCGGTCGTCGGACATCGTGGTCAGCACCCCGGCCGGCTTGTTCAGCGCCAGGTAGACCAGGTCCTGGCGGCTGGGGATGCGCCTGCCGTCCACCTTGATGATCTGATGCTCAGGATCAACCCGTGCGCCGTAGCGGCGCACGATGTCGCCGTCCACCTCGACCCGGCCCTCAGCGATCAGTTCCTCGCACTGCCTGCGGCTGCCCACACCCGCAGCGGCCAGGACTTTCTGCAGCCGGACCCCGCCAGGCACATCGGTCAGCGAATCGCGCTCGGGCACGTCCGGCAGGTCCTGGCCGGGCTGGCGCTCCCGCCCGCCGCCGCTGTCACCACGGCGGCCACCGGCCCGCCCGGGTCGGCCGCCGCGCTGCTGCCGCGCGGACGGTGCATCCCGGCCGTTACGGGCCCGCGTGCTCATCACCGTCCTCGATGTGATCAGGCAGGAAGGGCGCGAGATCGGGCAGGTCCTCCAGGCTGGCCAGGCCAAGCCGCTCCAGGAAGTATGCGGTCGTCCGGTACAGGATGGCGCCGGTCTCGTGCTCAGTCCCGGCCTCCTCGACCAGGCCACGCAGGGTCAGGGTACGCATCACCCCGTCGCAGTTGACGCCACGCACCGCCGAGACCCGTGCCCGGCTGACCGGCTGCCGGTAGGCGACGACCGCCAGCGTTTCCAGCGCCGCCTGGGTCAGCCGGACCTCCTGGCCGTCGCGCACGAACCGCTCCACCACTGGCGCACACTCCTCGCGGGTGTAGAAGCGCCAGCCGCCCGCCACTTCGCGCAGGTCGAACCCCCTGCCTTCGGCGTCATAGGACGCCGCGAGTTCGCGGATCTCCAGCGCGATCTCCTCCCGCGGCCGCTCCAGCACCTGGGCGAGCACCACCTCGGCGACCGGCTCGTCAACGACCAGCAAGATCGCTTCCAGGCTGGCCCGCAGCCCCGGCCCGGGCGCGGAATCGCTGCCCGCCGGCCCGTCCGTGGCCGTGTCGTTGTCCATCATCACGAGTCGTCTTCCCCGTCAGGTACGGCGGCCGGGCCCGCGTCATCTGGGCCCCTGTTCACAGCGGCCCAGGTCACATACAGTTCCCCGAGCGGTACCAGCTGCTCGAAAGAGACGCTACCTTCCCGGAAGAGCTCCAGCAGCGCCAGGAACCTGGCCACCACCTCATAGGTGCCCGCACAGTCCGAGGTCAGCTGGCGGAAGGTCGCCCGGCCCAGCGTCGGCAACCGCCCGGCCAGGATCTCGGCCTGCTCACGCACGCTGGTGCGCGGGGTATGGATATGCGCGGTGGCAACCACCGGCGCCGGGCGCGGGGTGAGCGTCAGCGCGGCGATCCGGGCGAACTCGGCCGGCCCGAGCCCGAGGAGCACCTCCGGCAGCAGGTCGGCGAACCTCGGCTCCATCGGCACCCGGCGGGGGAAACGGCGGGCCTGGACCGCCATCTTGCCCGCGAAGATGGCCGCCACTTCCTTGTAGGCGCGGTACTGGAGCAGCCGGGCGAAGAGCAGGTCCCTGGCCTCCAGCAAGGCCAGATCTTCCTCGTCCTCCACCTCGCCAGCGGGCAGCAGCCGGGCCGCCTTCAGGTCGAGCAGGGTCGCGGCCACCACCAGGAAGTAACTGGCCTGATCCAGGTCCCAGCCCTCGGCCCGGGCCCGGATGTAGGCGATGAACTCGTCGGTCACCTGGGACAGGGCGACCTCGGTGATGTCCAGCTTGTGCTTGGAGATCAGGCCGAGGAGCAGATCGAACGGGCCCTCGAACACGTCCAGGTGGACCTCGAAACCGCCTGTCCCCGAGGGCTGCGCCGCATCACTGCCCGGCTCGCTGGTCACTTCCGCGATCACTGCGGCTCCACCGGGGCGCCACCGCTGCGGCCGTTCTTCTCGGCCTCGCGCAGGCGCC
>DPMS01000345.1 GCA_003541285.1 Actinomycetota bacterium | reverse complement strand
GATCTTCCAGGACCCGTACGGGTCCCTGAACCCGCGCCGGCGCGTCGGGTCGATCATCGGCGACCCGTTCGCGATCCACAAGACGGCGACCGGCCACGAGCGCAAGCGGCGCGTCCAGGAGGTCATGGAACTCGTCGGCCTGAACCCTGAGCATTACAACCGGTTCCCGGCCGAGTTCTCCGGTGGCCAGCGCCAGCGCATCGGCGTGGCCAGAGCGCTCGCGTTCCGGCCCAAGCTCATCATCTGCGACGAGCCGGTGTCCGCATTGGATGTGTCTATTCAGGCGCAGATCATCAACCTGCTCGCCGACCTTCAGTCCGAGCTCGGGCTCACGTATGTCTTCATCGCCCACGACCTGTCCGTGGTGCGGCACGTCAGCACCAAGGTCGCGGTGATGTACCTGGGGAAGGTGACCGAACTGGCGCCGGTCGGGCAACTCTGGGATCATCCGCGGCATCCCTACACTGACGCGCTGCTGTCCGCGGTGCCTATTCCCGACCCGGACAAGTCCGCGCAGCGGGAGCAGATCATCCTGGTCGGGGATGTGCCGTCGCCGATCAGCCCGCCGCCCGGCTGCCGGTTCCATCCACGGTGCCCGAAGGCTCGCGACAGGTGCGTCGAGGAGGCGCCGGAGCTGGCGCCCCGCTTGGGCGATGAATCCGATCATCTCGCGGCCTGCCACTTCCCGGTCGATGACGGAGAGGACATCTCCAAGGCCCGGCCAAGCATCGCCGTTGAGGCCCGTGTCATCGAACCCGGGCTCCTCGGCGGCTCCTGAGCAGCGCGTACGCAGGGAGAGACAGCATGGCCTTCAACACTCAGCACGCCGGCGAGGATGTGCTGGCGGGAGCAGAGGGCGCCCCCCTCGCCGAGGACGCCGCCGCGCGCAAGATCGAGGGGCGCAGCCCCTGGCGGCTGGGCTTCGAACGGCTGCGCCGCGACCGCGCGGCGATGATCTCCGCCGGCGTCATCTGCTTCATCGTCCTGATCGCGATCTTCGCGCCGGTTGTCGCCGCCATCACCGGCCATGGCTCCAACCAGCAGTTCTATGCGCCGGTTGGGCTCAGCCCCGAGGGCCAGCCACTGCCGCCCTCGAGCCGGTTCTGGCTCGGCACCGACACCCTCGGCCGCGACGTCCTCGTGCGCATCGCCTACGGCGCCCGGGTCTCGCTCATCGTCGGCTTGGTCGCCACCGTCATGACAGTGACGATTGGCGCGATCGTCGGGCTTGCCGCCGCCTACTTCGGCGGTTTCGTCGACTCGGTCCTCGCGCGGTTCATGGACTGGCTGCTGGCGATCCCGTTCCTCCTGCTCGCCATCTCCCTGGTCACCGTCATCGGGCCCGGCCTGACAGTTCTCATTATCGTGATCGGGTTCCTGGGCTGGGCCTCGGTCGGCCGGATCGTGCGTGGCCAGGTGCTGTCGATCCGGGAGAAGGAGTACATCGAGGCGGCCCGGTCGCTGGGGGCGGGGCCGTGGCGGATCATGTTCATCGACATCCTGCCGAACGTGATAGCCCCGATCATCGTCTACACCAGCCTGCTCATCCCGGTGACGATTGTGGCCGAGGCGTCGCTGTCTTACCTCGGCGTCGGCATTCCCGCGCCGACCGCGGACTGGGGGCAGATGATCAGCGACTCGCAGAGCGTGTACCAGTACGGGGCGTGGTGGTACCTGGTGTTCCCCAGCATCGCGCTTCTGGTCACGACACTGGCGTTCAACATTTTCGGCGACGGGGTCAGGGATGCCTTCGACCCGCGCGGCGACCAGCTTTTCGTCTAGGAGACTCAGGTGGCCCGTTTCCTTCTCCGCCGCGTCCTGCAGGGCATTCTCGTCCTCTGGCTGGTCACGGTCTTCGTCTTCGGCCTCTTCTACATCGGTTCGGGGCCGCAGGCCGTCGCCCGCAGGCTGGCAGGGAAGATGGCGACACCGCAGACTCTCAAACTTGTGTCCGATCGCCTGCTGCTCGACCGGCCGCTCTGGGTGCAGTACGGGCACTTCCTGGGGCTGCCGGTAGCCGGGCGGCCCGCCGGTGGCCTGCTGGAGGGCAACCTCGGGTACTCCTTCTACCACGGGCAGTCGGTGAACTCGGTGCTGGCCGCAGCGTTCCCGATCACCCTGTCGCTGGTGCTCGGGGCGGCAGTGCTGTGGGTCATCATGGGCGTGCTGAGCGGCATCCTGTCGGCGGTCCGGGCCCGGTCTTTCTCGGACCGCATGTTCACCGGCCTGGCGCTGTTCTTCTACTCGATGCCCACCTTCGTGCTCGGGCTGCTGTTCCTGCTCGTGTTCTACTACGAGTTCACGATCCACGGAATCGCTGCCTTCCCGGGCTCCGGCTTCACCCCGTTCACCGAGAGCCCGTTCGAATGGTTCCGCGGGCTGATCCTGCCCTGGTTCACTCTCGCGCTGGTCTCAGCAGCCACCTACACGCGGCTGACCCGGGGCTCGATGCTGGACGTGATGGGGGAGGACTACATCCGCACCGCCCGGGCCAAAGGGCTTTCCGAGCGGCGGGTCATCTTCCGGCATTCGCTGCGGGCCGCGCTCACGCCGGTCGTCACCCAATTCGGTCTCGACGTGGGCATCCTGCTCGGCGGCGCAGTCGTCACCGAGCAGGTGTTCGGCATGCCAGGTCTGGGGTTCACGGCGGTGCAGGCCATCACGCAGGACGACCTGCCCGTGATCATCGGCGTGGTGATCGTGGCCGCGGCGGCGGTCGTGGTGGCGAACATCGTCGTCGACGCGTTCTACGCCGTGCTGGACCCGCGGGTCCGCCTGCACTGACCTGCTCAGGGGCCGCGGGCATCCCGGCATTTCCATTCACCCTTTAGAGTCAGGGACGTGACGTTGGTACTTCTGGTGCGCCACGGCCTGACCGCGGGCACGGGAACTGTGCTCACGGGCAGAACGCCGGGCATCCCCCTGGATGACCGGGGCCGTGAGCAGGCAGCCGCGCTCGCGGCCCGGCTTGCTGCCGTGCCACTCGATGCGATCGTCACCAGCCCCCTGGAGCGGTGCCGCCAGACCGCTGACGCGATCGCGGCCGCCCGCAACAGCCACCCGGTGGCCGTCCACACCGATGAGCGGGTGGCCGAGGTCAAGTACGGGGACTGGACGGGCAAACCGCTCAAACGGCTGGCCAGGGACCCGATGTGGCCGGCCGTGCAGACACATCCGAGCGCGGTCCGCTTCCCCGGTGCCGATGGTGAGTCCATGCCCGATGTCCAGCACCGGGCGGTCGGGGCGGTCCGGGACTGGAACGCCCGCCTTGGCGCCAAGGCGGTGTACCTCATCTGCTCGCATGGTGATGTGATCAAGTCAGTGGTCGCCGACAGCCTGGGCCTGCATCTGGATCTGTTCCAGCGCATCCAGATCGACCCGTGCTCACTGACCGTGATCCGGTACACGCCGCTGCGGCCGTTCCTGATGCGGATGAATGACACCGGCGGCACGGTAAGCAGCCTGGTGCGGCCCGCCGGGGGCCGCCAGAAGCGCGCTGACGCCGGAACGTCGTCGCGGCCCGGGGCGCGCACCCGGCTCGGGGACGGGGACGCGGTCATCGGCGGCGGCGCGGGAGGATAGGTCCATGCCGGTCTACTCATACGATCCGCCGGACAGGTTCGTCGCGGGGGCGGTCGGGCAACCCGGGGAGCGCACGTTCTACCTCCAGGCCAGCGCGGCGGGCAGGGTGACGAGCGTGTCGCTGGAGAAGTTCCAGGTGAGCCTGCTCGCCGAGCGTCTCGACGAACTGCTCGACGAGGTGCTCAGG
>DPMS01000067.1 GCA_003541285.1 Actinomycetota bacterium | reverse complement strand
GGTGAGGTCACCGTGCTCGATCTGTCCGAGGGGGCGGTCGCGCGTGACCTGGTAGCGCTGGCCGGGGATACGGGGATGAGGCCGCTGGTGTGGGTTCTGCCCGGTGATCTGCCGCGGCTGGACCTCGGGGTGGGCATGCCTGCCGGGTCATTTGCCGACGTGCTGGCGTCCAGCGTGGCCGCTGACCCGGCTGGCGGCAGCGGGCCCGCGGGGCCTGATCCGGCCCGCGACCACGCGATCATCGAGCGGGTGCTCGGCGCGCTAGGGGCGGGCGCCGGAATCGCCCACATCGCGGCCGGGCTGCGGGCACTGGGACAGGTGGGCGACCCGCGGGATGACATCGAGCGCGGCCTGCTCACCGCTGAGCAACTGGAGCGCGTCACCGGCCTGTTCGGCCGCGGGGCCACGGACCGGGTGGTGATCGAACGGGCCTGGGCGCTGGAGGCGAGGCTGCGCATTCTGGAACCGCTCGGCTCCGACCCGGTGGCGCTCCCCCACAGCGGCCTGCGGGTGATCGCGCTTGACCGCGGTGGGACCGCGTTCGGCAACGCCATGCTCGGGACGTATGTCACCGTGTCCATGACCCATCTTCTGCGCCAGGCTCCCCGCGGCCGCCCGTGGCGGCATACGCTCTGCCTGGCCGGCGCGGAGAAGCTCAGCGGTGAGGTGCTCGACCGGCTGTGTGACGCGTGCGAGATCACCAAGACCGGGCTCGTGATCGCCTACCGGTCCATCCCCGCCCATGTCAGGGAGCGGCTGGGCCGGGGGAATGCGGCGGTCGCGTTCATGCGGCTGGGCAACGGGGAGGACGCGAAGGTCGCCAGCGAGCAGATCGGGATGGAACACCGTTTCGTGCTCAGCCAGTTCACCGACACGGTGGGCGCCTCGGTCACCGACACCGGGGGCTGGTCCTACACCAGCACCGTGGGGACCGCCGACTCGGCGTCGCTGTCGGCGTCGGCGAGCCGGACGTCGGGCCGCAGCCGTGGGCGTGGTCACACCAGGTCCGATCCCGCCCCCTTTGGCCAGCGGACCGGGTCGGGCAGCCAGGAGGTCAGCCAGTCAAGCGGGACCAGCGAGTCGGAGTCGATCACCGAAGGCATCAATTCGAGCACGTCGTGGGGCGTGAGCACGTCCATCGCGGTCGGGGCGAACGAGTCGCTCGCCCGGACCGCCCAGCGGTCCCGCGAGTTCCTGGTCGAACCGCACGAGCTCCAGCAGCTCCCGCCGAGCGCGGTGATCATCAGTTATGCCTCACGCGAGGGACGCCAGGTGGTCCTCGCCGACGCCAACCCCGGGATCCTGGCACTGCCGGCCGTCAGCGGGGTGAGCGCGGACCGGGCCCGGCAGCGGGGGAGTGAGCCGGGACGAATGGGCGCAGTACCGACGGCACCGGGCGGCACCGGGGCCGCGGACAGCCCTGACCGGGCGGCGGGACGCGCTGCCTGGGTGGCCACACCCGGCGTGGACGGTGCCGCAGCCAGGCCCGCACCGGCCGGTGCGTGGGCCGGCCGCGCGGCGGGAGCGGAGGCAAAGACGCCGGCGGACGAGGCGGAGACGTGGGCGCGAGCGCGCGCCCGCGGCCAGGGTGGCGGGCCGGCGACCGCCGGGTCGCCTTCCCCGCCGGCGGGGCCCCCGGCCGGGCATGACCTGGCACCTTCCCGGGATCCGGCGGCGGCTCCCGTCAGCTGGCGGGAGGGGGAGAACCAGCCACCTCCCAACCTTGGCCCGCCGCCGGAACCACTGGACTGGCGGAAGCGCCGCGGCCGCCGCTGACTGCCGGGCAGCTGGCTGCCGGGAGCTTCGCGGCTGGGCCGGCCGCGGGGGGAACGTGGCAGGCCGGTGCTGGCTGCGGCAGGATGCTGCTGTGCCCACCCACGTCGCCCTGCTGCGCGGTATCAACGTCGGCGGCAATAACAAGATCGCAATGGCCGACCTCCGCGAGGTGGTGACCTCCCTTGGTCACACTGACGTCGCGACCTACATCCAGAGCGGCAACATCGTGTTCTCGGCGCCGGGGGCTGACGCGGCCGCTCTGGCAGCCGGTCTTGAGCAGGCGATTGCCGCGGCCTTTGCCGTCCGGCCCAGGGTGGTCGTCCTGTCCCGCGAAGAGCTGGCACAGGTGGTCCGGGACAACCCCTACCCCGCCGAGCCGGATCCCAGGTACCTGCATGCCGTGTTCTTCCGTGAGCCACCGGGGCCGCAGATGCTGGAGTCCATCGCCGCCGCGGAACGGCAGGCCGCGGCGAAGGGCAGCCGCGACGAGGTCACCGTGATCGGCCGGACCGTCTTCTTGCACACCCCGGACGGCTATGGGCGCAGCGAACTCGCGCTGCGGCTCGATCGCGCCAGCAGCGGGGCGGCGGCCGGCACGGCGCGCAACTGGGCGACAGTCACCAAGCTGCTCGCCTTGTGCGGCACTTAGCTGGCCGGCGCTGCTGGCCGGCCCGCCGGCTGGCGCTGGCTGGTTCTCAGGCGGCCAGTCCGCCCGCAGCGCTGGCGCCGGCCCGGCCGGACTGGTATGTACACATCGTGACGACGACCCCAGTCTTGGGTGACGGGATTGCGGGCCCGTGGTTCCGGGTCCTGTCCATCACTGCCTCCGAGCATCAGGGTGCGGCCGAGTACGACTTCGTCTCGGTGCTGCCGGCCGCCCTGTCCGCCGCGGGCCGTGCCCGCCCATTCGCGGCCGGATGGCTGTGCCGCGGGGCTGGCTCGGCACTGGAACTGATCACCAACGCGGGCCCGGCGGAGCCAGGGCCGGCTGGCGGTATGCCATCCCACGGCCCGCCGGACGGGGCGCGGGCGCTGCTGTACCCGCCCGGGTCACGTGGCGTCCCGGCCGGCCACGGCTGGCTGGGGGCATGGGACCGGCTGGTGTGGGCGCTCTGCCCGGCCCGCCAGGCGCCCCCGCTGGCCGGCGCCGACACCCCCATCACCGGACGCGGCCGCCACCAGCCGACCCAGTTCGAAAACGCACTCACCGCCCTGATGGGCAGGCCTTTCGGCTGGCTCGTGGTGGCAGAGCCGACGGACCTGCTCGATGCCGAGGTCGCCGAACTGCGCACCGAGGTGAACGTGCTCCGCCGGCACGATGAGGAAACGTCCCGTTTCGGCACCGAGCGGGCACAACGCCGGCTCACCGAACTGGAAGCTTTCCGCGAGGCGGGCCTGTGGCAGGTGCGGGTCGTTGTCGGTGCCGCGACCCCGGCCGAACTGGCACGGCTCGCGCCGGTGCTGGTCGGCTCGGCGGATGTGAGCCGTCACCCGTACCGGCTCGTGAGCAGCCGGGCGCCGCAGCGCCTGGCGGACGCGCTGGCGGCGAAGGCGGCGGACCCGGACAGCGGCGCGCAGGCGCCGTTCCCGGCCACCGCGGGGATACTGGCCGCGCTGACCGGCCTGCCCCACCTTGAGGTGCCCGGGTTGCGGGTGACCGACGCCGGTCACTTCGACCTCACCAGCGAGACCGCGGGCACCTCCGGTGAGGACGGTGCCGCTGCCACCGGCGGGCACGTGGCGTCGGTCAGCCTCGGGGCGATCCTGGACCGGCTGGACCGCCCGGTGGGCGAGTTCCTGGTGCCGCTGGCCACGCTGAACCGTCATGCCTTCGTCACCGGTGCGACCGGCGCCGGCAAGTCGCAGACGGTCCGGCATCTGCTGGAGCAGCTGTCCGCAGCCGGGGTGCCCTGGCTCGCGATCGAGCCGGTCAAGTCGGAATACGCGGCGATGGCAGGCCGCCTGAGTCACCGTGGGCCGGGGGCGGCGGGGCCGGTCACGGTGATCAACCCGGCGGACCCGGCCGCGATCCCGGTCTCGGTCAACCCGCTCGCGCCTGAGCCCGGGTACCCGGTGCAGGCGCACATCGACATGCTGCGGGCCCTGTTCTCGGCCGCCTTCGACGCCGACGAGCCATTCCCGCAGATCATGGCGCAGGCGCTGGACCGCGTCTATGAGGAGAGCGGCTGGGACGTGGTCACCGGGGGACGTGTGCCCGGGGCGGCGGCGGAGCCCGCCATCCCCACCCTGGCCCAGTTGCAGCGCTGCGCGCTCGCGGTGATCGAGGACGTCGGCTACGGCGCGCAGTTGCAGGCGGACGTGCGCGGATTCGTGGACGTACGGCTGCGCTCACTGCGGATCGGCTCGGCCGGGCGCTTCTTCGAGGGGGGCCACCCCGCTGACATCGGTGGCCTGCTGCGCCGTAACGTGGTGCTCGCGATCGAGGATGTGGCCAACGACGAGGACAAGGCGTTCCTGAT
>DPMS01000646.1 GCA_003541285.1 Actinomycetota bacterium | reverse complement strand
CGGCCTTCAAGCCGACAGCGGTGCTGTCGGTGCCCAGGCTGTGGGAGAAGGCCTACAACAGCGCCAAGCACAAGGCCGCCGCCGAGGGCCACGGGAAGATCTTCGACAGGGCGGAGGCCACTGCCATCGCCTACAGCCAGGCGCTGGACACCGGCGGCCCCGGCCTGATGCTCCGTCTCAGGCACGCCCTGTACGACCGGCTCGTCTACAGCAAGCTGCGCACTGCGCTCGGCGGTGACGTTGAGTACGCCTGGAGCGCGGCTGCCCCGCTCGGCGCACGGCTCGGGCACTTCTTCCGTGGCTGCGGCATCAACGTCCTGGAGGGCTACGGCCTGACCGAGACCAGCCCGGCGACGAACACCAACACACCCGAGGCGCAGAAGATCGGCACCGTGGGCCGGCCGATCCCGGGCTGCACGATCCAGATCGCGCGAGACGGCGAAGTCCTCGTCAAAGGCCACATGGTCTTCCAGGGCTACTGGAACAACGAGGCCGCCACCAAGGAGATGATCGACGAGGACGGCTGGCTGCACACCGGCGACATCGGTGCCCTCGACGACGAGGGATTCCTCAAGATCACCGGGCGCAAGAAGGACCTCATCGTCACGGCGGCCGGTAAGAATGTCGCGCCCGCCGTGCTCGAAGACCGGCTGCGCGCCCACTGGCTGGTCAGCGAGTGCCTGGTGGTGGGCGACGCGAAACCCTACGTCGCCGCGCTCGTGGCTGCCGACCCGGAGACGTTCGCCCAGTGGAAGGCGGACAATGGCAAGCTGGAAACCGCGACCATAACCGACCTTGTCCACGACCCCACTCTGCGGGCGGAGTTCCAGGCGGCGGTCGACGACGCCAACAGGGCGGTGTCAAAGGCGGAGGCGATCAAGAAGTTCGCACTCCTCGGCGAGGACTTCACCGAGATGGGTGGTCAGCTGACGCCGACGCTGAAGGTGCGTCGCAACGTCGTCATGCAGCAGTACGCGCCCCAGATCGCCGCCCTGTACGACGACAGCCCCTGATGCCCGGATCGGGACAGCTGACGAAACGGAGACACGTCCAGGCCCAGGTGCCTGGCGGGCCGGCCAGGGGAGACGAGGGGGACGGGATGCCTGCATCGCTGGCCGCATCGTGAGCCTCCTCGATAGGCCAATACCCCGGCTCCACCACACGGATCCGGCACCTTCCGGGCCCACACCGGGCCACCTCCGGATGGATGCCTGCCGGTGAGAAGACTCCGCGGCCCGGGGAAAACTCATCGCCGGCCGGCACAGTGCCGCGGCGGAATGCTCACCTGACCTGCCGGCGGGCAGTCAGGCCGCGTGCCGGGAGCCGAGTGGCAGGATAGTAAGGGCAGCCACCGGCGGGAGGCTGGCATGGGGGATGACGGGCGGTTGCTCTCACGGCGGCTGGCCGGGCTGCCGCTGCGGCTGAAACTGGTAGTAGCAGCTTCATGTCTCACCAGCGTCGCGCTGGCCGTGATCAGCGTGGCCGGCGTGTCGATGTTCGGTACCGCCCTCGTGGGGCGGGCGGATAACCAGCTGCAGGCTGATGCCCAGCGGCTAGTCGGACGCTCTCTGGCGGCAGAGCCAGATTCCCGCGCTGGGCCTGTGCCGGGTATGGGTGGCACCGGTGAGGTCAGCGTTGAGGTGCTCGGCGCTGGCGGCGAACCGGTGATACCGGTGGGCCCGGGTGCTGGAGCCGGCCCGGCCATCCCCACGGGCGCTGGCTGGGTTTCGGCCCACGCGGGACGGACGGTGACGGTGCCAGCCCGGTACGGCGGTGAAAGCTGGCGGGTGGTCGTGGAGCCCATCCGGTACCAGGCTCGGCATCTGATGTTCGTTTACGATTCCGGCGACTTCTCTGTCGCGATATCCGGCCGGTCCGGGCACGGGCTCCCCGGCACTCTCGTCGTCGGAACGGGCCTGGATGGCATCGGCCGCATGAAGGGGAGGCTCGCCCTCACCGGTCTGGCGGTCGGCGGTGTGGTGCTAGTGCTAGTGGCAGTCCTGGTTGCCGCGGTGACGCGCGCCGGTCTCCGGCCGCTCGCTGAGATCGAGGATTCGGCGCGGGCGGTGGCAGCAGGCGAACTGTCGCGCCGGGTCCCTGCCCGCGGGGCAGCCCGGGAGCTGGGTGGCCTCACGCGGTCGCTCAACCTGATGCTGGGCCGTACTGGGGAAGCTTTCCGCGCTCATGCCGCGGCGGAGGCGGCCACCCGCCGCTATGAGCGGCGGATGCGCCAGGCCGTGGCCGACGTCGGCCACGGCCTGCGGGAACCGCTCAGTGTGATCGACGGTTTCGCCGAGTACTACTGGCAGCGCGGCCTGCTGGGAGCCGGCGAGTTCGACCGCATGATGAGGCGGGTGGAGGACGAGGCCGCCCGGATGAGCGCAGTGATCAGCGCCCTGGAACAGCCGGGCGCCCCCGGTGATGGCGGCACAGCCGGGTCCGTTCACGGCTGAGAGGCGGTTGAGCAGGCTGCGCATATACGGCCGGGAACTTGCCAGCTCCCAGCGCTCCCGGCTGGCCCGGTGATTGGCGGCTCGCCACCAGCCGCGTTCGGCCGCATATGGGTCAGTGAAGTGGCTCGAACCGTGCTGTGAAGTGCCGCAGGTGCCTGGGCTGGGACACGATGCGCATTCCGGGAAGGCCGGCAGCCCGGGTGGCCACCCGGGTGAGAACCTCGATGACGTAGTCGATGTGGCTCTGGGTGTATGTACGGCGGGGAATGGCCAGCCGGACCAGGTCCATGGCGGCCGGGGTCTCGGTGCCGTCGGGGTGCAGGCCGAACATGACGGTTCCGATCTCGCAGGCCCGCACTCCGCCTTCCTCGTAGAGCGCGCAGGCCAGCGCCTGGCCTGGGTAGTGCAGGGGGTCGAGGTGCGCCAGCATGGCGCGCGCGTCGATGAAGACGGCGTGGCCGCCGAAGGGGACGACGACCGGGATTCCCGCTGCTTCGAGTGCCTCGCCGAGGTAGGCGATGGAGCGCACCCGGTAGCGCAGGTAGTCGTCGTCGATGCATTCGCGCAGTCCCTGGGCGATTGCCTCCAGGTCACGGCCGGCCAGCCCGCCGTAGGTGGGGAAGCCCTCGGTGAGGATTTCCAGGTTGCGGCATTGCCCGGCGAGGCTGTCGTCGTTGAGGGCGAGCCAGCCGCCGATGTTGGCCAGCGGGTCCTTCTTCGCCGACATGGTCATCCCGTCGGCGAGGGTGGCCATCTCCCGGACGATGCCGGCGACCGGGACGCCGGCGTAGCCGGGTTCGCGGGTCTTGATGAACCAGGCGTTCTCGGCAAACCGGCAGGCATCCAGGAACAGCGGCTTACCAAACCGCTCGCAGACCTCGCGGACCGCGCGGATGTTGGCCAGGCTGACCGGCTGGCCGCCGCCGGAGTTGTTCGTCACGGTCAGCATCACCAGCGGCACCGCCTCGGCCCGGTCTTCGAGCAGCCGCGCCAGCGCCGCGACGTCCATGTTGCCCTTGAACGGGTGGCGCAGGCCCGGCTGGAGTCCCTCCGGAATGGGCAGGTCGACGGCCTGCGCCCCGGTGAACTCGACGTTGGCCCGCGTGGTGTCGAAGTGGGTGTTGTTCGGGACAATCCGGCCCGGTCCGCCGGCCACTGTGAACAGGATCTTCTCGGCAGCCCGGCCCTGATGGGTCGGCAGGACGTGCCGGAACGGGAACAGGCCGGTCACCGCCTCACGGAACCGGTAGAACGAGGGCGCTCCGGCGTAGGCTTCGTTGCCCCGCTGGATGCCGGCCCACTGCTCGGCCGACATCGCCCCGGTCCCGGAGTCGGTGAGCAGGTCGATCAGCACCTCCTCGGCGCGCAGCTCGAACAGGTTGTACCCGGCGCTGGCCAAAGCGGCAGTTCGCTCCGTCCGGGTGGTCAGCCGCATCGGCTCCACCGAGTGGATGCGGAACGGCTCAATGATCGTGCGGAACGGATCGTCGCTCATCGGCTAGCGCCCCCTAGGGGAGAACGTGTCCCACCTGCTCTACACGGCTTCACGACCCACCGGGTCCGCGTGCGGCAGCACCCGGTGCGTTCGCGGATCAGCTCAGCCCCGTCCTCACCGGGCACGATTACGGCACCGTCTTCGCTGACATCGTCTCGACGAGGTCGCGATGGGCTGACTGGATGACGCTTCGTGCCTGGTCACGCAGTCCGGCAACGTCATGATGGGTCAGGCCGCTGGTCTGCAGGGGGCGTCCTACGACGATACGCGCCTCGCCGCTGTGGATTGCGCGTCGGCCTGGTTGCCAGATCCGGCAGGTGCCCTGGATGGCAGCCGGCAGGATCGGCACCTGGTTGGCGACCGCGACGATGAAGGCACCATCCTTGAAATCACCGATCGTGCCATCCGGTGAGGCCCTGCCCTCCGGGTAGACCAGCAGCGAGTGCCCGGCCGCCAGCAACCGGGCGGCAGCATCGTCGATCTGGCGGAAGTCCGGGGAACCCCGGTCCACCTCGATCATCCCGATAGTGCGCATCGCGCGGCCGAGCAGCAGGATCTGGAACAGCTCACGCATGGCCAGGACACGCAGCGACAACGGCAGCGCCTGCAGGTGCGCCATCGGGTCGGGGTTGGACTGGTGATTAGACACAACGACGTACGTGGCGGCCGGCTCGACATGCTCAAGGCCATGCACGACCACGCGCGCCCTGCCGTGCGCAGCCACACCGCCGCCCACCACCGCACCACCCGGTCGGTAACAGCCGAGTCAGCCCGGGCTGGTCCGCGGAATCGCACCACCAGGGCACCAGCCAGCGTCGCCAGCACCCCCGCGGCCAATGTCGGCACCGTCCGCCAGGACACCCGTCCACCCTTTCAATGCCCACCCGCTTCAATGCCCACCCGCGCATGGCGGCGGGATGCTCGTCTCCAAGATGCGCCGACCGCCGGTCGGCGACCGCCGGTCGGCGGCCTCCCACCCGGCCAGTGTTTCTGCACGTCCAGCCTGCGACAAGGGAGTGGCCTCACTGTGGTAGAAGCGCGCTGATGCCGTGGCTGGGCACGCTGCGGTGATGGCCGGTGCCGGTGCCGGCGGCTTCCCGGCCCTCGTCCTGGAGGGTGAGCAGGCCGGGCGTGCCATACTGCTTTTCGCGGGTCGTGGTTACTGCGCCTGGGTTCGGCTACGCCTTGTAGACGTCAGGCAATTCCGTGCCGCACCCGCCGCACCGCTGCTGTGCCGCCGGGGTGACCGCCTGGCAGTCAGGGCAGAAGATCACCCGGTCGTGGCTGGATGTCATCTCCCAGATCGCCGCGAAGTGGCTGTGCTGCCAGCGCTGCTGGTAGAGGCCGCGCACGGCGGCGCGGTGCTCGGGCCGGGCGGCGAAGGCCCTGGCGTCCTCCGCGGTGCGCCAGAAG
This sequence comes from Actinomycetota bacterium, assembly GCA_003541285.1. GTDB lineage: Bacteria > Actinomycetota > Actinomycetes > Streptosporangiales > Streptosporangiaceae > UBA9676. The sequence continues at coordinate 5,981 of DPMS01000646.1, read as the reverse complement.
GCGATCAGCGTGTTGTGCGGGCCGTCCCCGAAGCCGTACCGGCGGATGAACCCGGGCGCGGACTCCAGCAGCTCGAAGAGCGGAACCAATGCCTTCCAGAACGCGGCGGAGCCGTCCGGGTCGGTGAAGGTCGCCTGCAGCATGAGGATCGCGCTTGCTGCTTCCGGGCCAAGGTGCCCGTCTGGTCCCTGCTGTGTGCCGAGCACGATGGGAGCGATCTGCGAGCGGGGGATGGCAGCCATCGCCGCGATCGCCTCCGGGGGCGGCGGCAGGGTCAGCAGTTCCGTCACGGCGGCACTCCCTCTAGAGTATCCGAGTGAGACTCGATTCATTAAAGCGAGGCTAGGACGAAATGACGGAGCCCGTCAAGAGGCGCCAGTACGTGTCGGCCCTGCGGAAGGAACAGGCGGCGCGCACGCGGATGCTGATCGTCGACGCGGCGGCCGGGCTGTTCGTGTCCGAGGGCTACGCACGTACGACAGTCCGGGCCATAGCCGGGCGGGCGGGGGTTGCTCCCGACACCGTGTACGCGGTCTTCGGCAGCAAGGTGCGCGTCCTGACGGCGGTGCTCAACGCCCGGCTGGCGCCTTCCGGCGAGGCCAGCGTCATGGACCGCCCCGAGTCACGCGCCGTGCGCGACGAACCCGATCAGCGCCGTCAGCTGCACCGGTTCGCCTACGACATGGCCGGCGTGTCGGCCCGGATCCGCCCGATCTACGAGGTGCTGCGCACGGCCGGCGCCGTGGAACCGGAGGTGCGTGAGGTCTTTGCCGAGATGGAGCGGCATCGGCTCGCCCACATGAGACAGCTCGCCGGCTGGTTCGCCCGGCGCGGGCCGCTGCGCGTGAGCCGGGACCGCGCCGCCGAGATCCTCTGGGTCCTCGCCAGCCCTGACGTCGCCCGCATGCTCTGCGACGTGCAGGGGTGGAGCCAGGCCCAGCACGCCGCGTGGCTGGAGACCATGCTCTCGTGCGCCCTCCTGCCCGGAGGCGCGGACCTCGGATGAGGCCACCGCTGCACCGCGCAGCCGGCGCCCGACGCGGCCTCGCCTGCTACGTGCCCACCACCCGTGGCCATCGTAGCCACACGGCTGCCACGATCGAGACCCGGCCGATGCGTACCTGTCGGCGCCCTGATGCCAGGATTGGTCTAGCTTGCTGACACGATCGGAGAACCGTCATGGCCGCCGGGTGGGCCGCCGCCGATATGCCAGGCCAGCACGGCCGGACGGCGCTGGTGACGGGTGCCAACTCCGGCATCGGCTTCCACGAGGCACTGGAGCTGGCCCGCAAGGGTGCGCATGTGCTACTGGCCTGCCGCGACGCCGGCCGCGGCCAGGCCGCCCGTGCGGCGATCGTGGGGGAGGTGCCCGCCGCCAGCGTGGAGCTTGTCGAGCTGGATCTGGCTGATCTTGACTCGGTCGCCCGCCTGGCCGGCCGGCTACTGGACCGCGGCGGCGGGCTGGACCTGCTGATCAACAATGCCGGGGTGATGGCCGTGCCCCGCCGGCAGAGCACGGCCCAGGGGTTTGAGCTGCAGTTCGGCACCAATCACCTGGGGCATTTCGCGCTCACCGGGCGCCTGCTCCCGGCTCTGCTGCGCTGCCCAGGCAGCCGGGTGGTGACGGTCAGCAGCCTCAACCACCGCATGGGCTCGGTCAGGCTGGAGAACCTGCAAAGTGAGCGCGGCTACGGTCGGTGGCGGGCCTACAACCAGTCCAAGCTGGCCAACGCGCTGTTCACCCTGGAACTGGACCGCCGGCTGCGCGCGGCCGCCGCCAGCACCCTCAGCGTCGGCGCCCACCCGGGCTACAGCCGCACCGGGCTGCAAAACAGCGGGCCGCGGCTGGGCGGTGGTGGCGGCACCTTCGCGCGAGTGATGGGGCTGGCCACCCGGTTCCTCGGCCAGCCTGCCGCGCGCGGCGCGCTGCCGGTGCTGCGAGCCGCCACCGACCCCCAGGCCCACGGCGGCGACTACTACGGGCCCGGCGGGCTCGGTGAGGGCAGAGGCTCGCCCCGCAAGGTCCGCTACGCCGAGACAGCCCACGACGAGCAGCTCGCCGGCCGTCTCTGGCAGGTCTCCGAAGCGCTCACCGGCGTGAGATTCCCCGGCCTCCCGGGCTCCGCACAACCGCGACCATGACCAACCGGTCCGCGATGACGGCCGTTGGCCACAGTCGCCGCCGGGCGCGGCACAGCGCCAGTAGCCGCCTGCGCGGAGGTTAGCCCGATGCCGATGAGGACAGGGACTGCCCGGATCTTCTAGTGCCCGGTCCAGGCTTTGCCACAATCGCTGAGCTTGCGGGCCGGTGGCCAGGACCTCGCCGAGTGCCGGGATCGCGGTGCCTTGCACGAAGCCTGCGGTCGCGTACGTCCATCCCTTCGGGTTCGTGGGCAGGCTCGACAGGCATGGCGCGTTCGTTTGCACACTCCCCGGGTGGGCGGGCACGACCGACCATCCCGTTGTCAGCAGAGCCGTCGTCGCGAGTACGGCCAGCGCGGCGGCCCAGGCATGGCGTGGCATGCGTCTCCTGGTCACCGGGCGAGCGGGGCGAGCCGCTCGTGCCGCGGAGCGCGGCGGCGGGGTGTCATCGGTGCGGAGTACAGGCATCTCACGGCTCGTTTCGGTTCGGACCAGGCCCGGTTGTCTGGGGTCAGACGGTGACGCGGCGCATGGTGGGGTAGCCGCCGGCCAGCAGGGCCACCGCGAGTGCGGCGAGCAGGCCGGTCAGCCCGGCCGCGGTGAGGGTGGTGAGGAAGCGGCCGATGGTAGGTTCCAGCGCCGGTAGACCAGCCCGAACCACATGCCGTAGACGAACATGAGGGTCAGCGGGACGAACGAGGTGAGCCAGGTGAGGTACCAGGGTCCGGTCAGGATGTAGGACACGCGGAAGAAGTACAGGTTCGCTCCCCAGCCGCCGGTCGCCTGCTCGATGGCCTGCAGCACGGCGAGCGCCAGCCCGTAGACCGCGGCGAGGGCGACTGCGGGCAGCGCGGTCCCGGCGTAGTAGGCGCGCCGGCTCACGCCAAGGGCGAGCCGAGGGAAACTCGTGCCCCGCGACGATGCGCAGGAGCGTGGTCTTGCCGACGCCGTAGACATTCTGCTGATCGCCGACCTAAGCCGGGGTCACGAACCTGGACTCGTAGGCGATGACGATAAGCTGCGCGCGGTCCCGGGCCGCCAGCTTGGTCAGCAGTCGGCTCACGTGCGTCTTGACCGTTGCCAGCGTTATGAACAGGTCGGTCGCGATCTCGGCGTTGGTCAGCCCTCGCGCCACCAGGGCCAGTACGTCCTGCTCCCGGTCGGTGAGCACGTCGAGGGCCGGGCGGGGCGATGCGGGTGCCTGGCGGGCGAACTCGCGGATCAGCTTGCGGGTGACGCTCGGGGCCAGCAGGGCGTCGCCCGCCGCGACGATCCGGATGGCGGCGAGCAACTCGGCGGGCGGGGTGTCCTTGAGCAGGAAGCCGCTGGCCCCGGCGCGCAGCGCCGCGTAGACGTACTCATCGAGGTCGAAGGTGGTCAAGATGAGAACCCGGGCCAGGCGTCCGGCCGTCTCCTGGCTGGTGATCTGGCTGGTCGCGGCGACCCCGTCGGTTCCTGGCATCCGGATGTCCATCAGGACCACGTCGGGCTCGGCCGTCTGGGCAAGCTCGACGGCCTCGGCTCCGTCGGCGGCCTCACCGACCACCTCCAGACCGGGTTCGGCCTCGATGAGCGCCCGGAAGCCCGCGCGCACCAGTGCGTGGTCGTCGGCGATCGCGACCCGGATGCTCACCGTGCCCCGGCCTGGGCCGGCAGCCGCGCCAGCACCTGGTAGCCTCCCCCGGCGCGCGGGCCCGCGGACAGCTCACCGCCGAGCAGGGAGACTCGTTCCTGCATGCCCGCCAGGCCATGGCCACCGCCGCGACTGCGTTTGTTCCCGGAGGCGTGCCCGTCGTCGGTCACCTCCACGACCACGCCTTGGTCGTCATAGCGGATCACGACCGTGGCGGTAGCCGGCGGTGCCGCATGCTTGACCACATTGGTCAGCGCTTCCTGGACAACCCGGTACAGCGAGAGCTCAAGGCTCTGCGGCAGCGGGCGCGGCCGGCCTTCCACGCGCAGCGTCACCGGCTGCCCGGCGTCGGTGACCCGCTGCACGAGCACGTGCAGGTTATCCAGCCCGGGCACGGGAGACCGGCTGGCCAGGTCGTAGTCGTCGTCGCGTATCACGCTGAGCAGGGACCGCGTCTCCGACAGCGCGGCCCGGGCCGTCGTCTCGATCGCGCGCAGGGACTTCGCTGCCTCGTCCGGCCGGGTGGCGATCAGGTGGCTGCCCACCCCAGCCTGTACCGCGACGACGCTCATCGCGTGCGCCACGATGTCGTGCAGTTCCCGTGCGATCTGCAGGCGCTGCCCGGACAGCGCCTCGCGAAGTGAGCGTTCGCGCAAGCTGGCGGAGTAGGCGCGGCGACGGCGCATGCTGTCGGCGGCGATCCACACGGTCAGATTCACCAGCGCGGTGAACGCGGCGTTCACCGTGTTGCCCTTGCCCGTCGTGGCGAGTGCGACGTTCACCCCGGCCCCGGCCTCGGTGCCGTTCACCAGGGCCGCGGCCTCAACTGCGGCCAGTGCCAGCAGCGACCACGTGCGATCGGCTTGAACGGCCACGGTGTACAGCGCGTAGGCAGGACCGGTCACCGTGGAGACCCTCGCGCCAAGGACCGTGCAGGCCACCGATGCGGCCAGCACGATGAGGAAAACCGGGACCGGCCAGCGGCGGCGCACCGCCAGCGGCAGCGAGGCGAACGGCGCCAGCAGCAGCAGCGCGAGCGTGCGCTCCCCGCCTGACTGGTGGAAATGCCTCGAAACGGCGATCCCCACGAGCACCGTGAGCATCGCGACTGAGACCGCCGCATCGATCGCCATCCACTGCCTGAGACCGAGGCGGCTGCTCAGCGGCGCGCCGGAAGCCATGCCGTGATCCTAACCGGCCCGTCAGGCCAGCCGTATCGGTCGCGAGACGGATACCGGGTGTCGGTCACGCGCCCGACGACAGGTGCGGGCCGCGGCGTGCACCCTTGGCGGTGGACAGAAAGGAGACGTCAGTGAGCGACAGCTACCTGGGCGCCACCGAGGGAAGGCTACCCGGCGCGCCGCTGGCCCGCCGCCTTACCGGCACCAGCCAGGCTCGCCGATGGACGCCGCTGCTACACGTGGTCCTGTGCACAGGTGTCCGCATCATGAGGAAAAGGCTTATCGCCGCGCTCGTCCTGGCGGCACTGATCGCCATCTGCGTCTGTGGCTGCCACTTCGTCACCGTGCAGACCCGCCCGGCGCCGCACGGCTCGGCATCGGAGCGGTGACGACGCCCGAGCGAGCTTCCTTCCGTTGAGTTCACCCGGGGCCCGCGTCCGCCGCCGGACAGCCGGAAGAGACCGAGAGCGCCGCCGGCTGCAGCCGGCAAGAAACGCGCGTACGCAACCAACACTGCCAAGTGCGATATGAGGGAAGGACTGCCATGCCCGGTCAGCGACACTTGTTCCCTATCCCGCCAGGCCCCGCTTTGCGGCCGCGAGTCGCCGCGGCGGGGATCGCCGCGGCGGCCATGCTCGCTGCGGCCGCCGGGTGTGGCAACGTGGGAGCCAATGGCCAGGGCCGGACCAGGAAAGAGGCCCTGGACGATCTCCGCGAGGCGGTTCTGGCGTCGTCCGAGGCCGATGGTGGCATTCCGGAGTGGCTCGTGCGATCCGATCTGCTGGCAGTGGGCGTCGACGAGGTCGCCTAATGCCACCGCTGCCCGTACTCGCGGGCTCGCGCGTTGTCCGCGCGCTCGAAAAGGCTGGCTTCAAGGTAGTGCGCATCCGCGGTAGCCATCGCGTCCTGCGCCACCCAGACGGGCGTGGCACATCCGTTCCTGTGCACGGGAATCAGGACGTGCGAGTTGGCACGCTGCGCAGCATCCTGCGGATTGACCGCTGACGAGGGCCTAGACCTGCTCG
>DPMS01000748.1 GCA_003541285.1 Actinomycetota bacterium | reverse complement strand
CCAGCAGGGTTCCCCGCGAACCCAAGGACCAGATCCACCCCAGAACCCTGAAGACCCCTCAGTTCCCGCCGAGAATCCCTCGGAAAGGCTGAACTCCGGGGAAAGAAGGGCTCCTGGGACGGCGTGGAATCGACACCCAACGCCTACCAGGAGCCCCAGCCACAGGCAAAACCGCCCATTACGCCACCCGCGGCCCGGCAAATCTGCAGGTCACAGCCTCACGCGAACCCGACTGCCCTTAAGTCCGTGGTGTTGCCCCCTGGCCTGGCTATGGCTGAGCCCGCCCTGTGTCACTCCACCGTCATGCCGGTCGTCATGCGGGGCATGCGGACTGGGCCGGCTCAGGCCAGCCCCGCTGAACCGGCCAGCCGCCCTATCGCTGGGGTCAATAATCTGGCCGGGCACGCCTCAGTGATTCGGCCGCACGCATGAGTTGGTTAATTGTGTCCTCGTTAAGAGATGCTCGCAACTGACTGGCTGCGTGCTCAAGACTCCTAACAATCCCTTCATCCAAGCGGTACAGATTCCGCGATGCATCGTAGAACTGCCTTACTATGCCCTCATCCAGATAGAAGGAGCTACGTGTATCTGTTAGCCGATTTATCAAGCCGCGAAGAACTTCTGCGGCCTGAGAATCGAACTGCTCTAGGCGCTGAATAGCATCCTGCACTTGCTTGATGCTCGGGGATATCGCCTCACTGATGAGTTCTTGAAGCCGATCCTCAGTGACGTTTCTGAGGCCAGCAAGCGCGGCTTGGCCCGCCGCCTCGCGCTCGACCTTCCATTGGTGAAGGATTTCTATTGTGTACTTATCACTTCTGTCTCTGTCTACGATCGTGTGATGCGGGTGACACAGTAGGATTAAGTTAGGGAAGGCGTTTCTCTCTATGTCTTCCATGTCGGGCACATATCGCGGGCCACCCCTGTTAGCGGCACGAATATGGGCTATCTGCAAGTTCGCGACCGGCTTTCCATCTACAAATCGTACTACCGGCTCAGCACAGGATGGCCAATAACATGATCCTCGGCACAGGGACTGTAGGGCGGCAGTAGCGCCAGTGGTGTAGCTGCGGGGATTAGTCATTGCGCTTCCAATCAGGTAGTCGTGGCTTCGCCCCTACTTCACTCCACTCACACTTCGTCTTCTATGTCCTGGATTACGTCCGCCTCTGGATTGCAGACGTTGATATACGCCTCTTTCAGCGGCTCTTGATAACGCAGGTCGCGCTCTGCCATCCATGCGCATATACGGCGATAGTCGTTATGGTCTTTAAGGGACAATAGACGATGGTTCAGGTATGCGAAATTTTGTTGCTGAAGCTCCGCTTCTTGCTCTGGAGTTAACCGCGCATCGTCAGGGGAGCCCTTGGAAAACCCAGCGAAGAACGCGATGATTACTGCGATGACTAATACAATTAGCTATATCTCGTTGGTGGTCAGCCCTCCGCCGTGGCGGTGTCTCGCAGCGACCATGCCCAGCTATAACACAGCGAGTGATGATATGAACACGTTTACAAGATAGCCGTCTGATGCGGCTCTGCACAGCCCTCCTTGACGTGCGGTAATGCCGACCTGGACTGCCGACGCTGGTCGGTCGGCAACGCATGCGTGCACGGGATCGTGTACCTGGGTCGGTGTGAGGCAGATCACGATGCTAAATCTCTATTAGCCCTGCATATGGCTGATCGCAACAGGGACGGTGGAGCCGGGCTGGGCAGGCAGCCGACCGCAGTTTGCCACTTCAGGTAACCCGGGCATACCGGCTCGGCGGGGCTGCCGGACATCCGGTAGCCGGCGCGTAGGCTAACGTCATGTCCGCTGAGCCGGTGCATGTCGAGGACCCAGAGGATCCCGAGGTCATTCTGAGGGACTTGCCAGAGCAGGAGCGGGCTGAGTTCCTCCGCCAGTATCACGAGGCTGTGGATGCTGCACATGATCCGGCTGGCTACCGGCAGCTACGGTCATTGCTGCACGTGTGGCGGCTGACGGTCGCAGCGGCCGGGCAGCCTGGCTACTACGAGGAGCTCGAGGCCGTACGAAACGGTACCGCGCGGACGACGCCAGCGGGTGAAGCCATCCCAGGCTGGCAGGAGCGCCTGGCAGCGGCGCGTGCCCAGCGGCGGTGACATACCGGGCCGAGTTAAGCGAGCGGGTCCTTGGCCAGCTTGGTAACTTCCCGGCGGAAGCGCTCGATGCTCTGGTTGCGACCATGGCCGAGGTGATCGAGTACCCGGCTGATCCGCTGCGGACGTTCCCCACGGGCGATCCGTATGTCCGGCGCGCCGAGTTCGGCGGTTTGGGCCTGGTCACCTACGTGATCAACGACGCCCAGCAGACGGTCACGCTGACCGACGTGACCTGGACAGGCTGAACCATCTGGTCGTCGCGTGATCCAGATCACGATCCAATCTGGAAACGACCCCTGCTGCGGCTGTTCGCCACCGGGCTGCTGGCTGACCTTGGCCCAGCTGCCGGGTGTGCCCAGCGCCTCCGATATGGCGGTGGGGTGACTGCGGCTGAGCGGGCCCGCCGGGAGCGGGTGCGGTTAGCGGCGGCTGAGCTGATCGAGGCGGGGGCCAGCGACCGGGAGGTGGCGAAACGCTTCCGGGTGACGCGGATGGCGGCGAACCGGTGCGGCGGCCGCTGGTGGCCGGGTGGCTCTGCTGTCGAAGGGGCCCGGCGGCGGCCCGTGCAAGCTCACCCCGGCGCAGATGCGCGAGTTGGAGGCGGTGCTGGAAGCGGGCCCGGCCGTGTGGGGATGGGATGAGGACCAGTGCTGGACGCTGGCCCGCATCGCCGGGGTCGTCCGCCGCCGGTTCAAGGTGTCCTGCACCCTGGCGGGGCTGGCTCTGCTGCTGCACCGGATCGGCTGGAGCGTGCAGGTCCCCGCCCGCCAGGCTGCCGAGCGTAACGAGGAGCAGATCACCGCCTGGAAGGAGGCGACCTGGCCAGTAATAAAGAGCGGCGGCGGACCTGGGCGCCTGGGTTTGCTTCGAGGACGAATCGGGCCAGGGCTTAAGGCCGCCCAAAGGCCGCACCTGGGGACGGCGCGGCCACACTCCCGTGGTGAAGGTGACCGGCGGCAGTAACAAGCGCGTCTCGCTGGCCGCGCTCATCGCCATCGAGCCCGGGCACCGGCCCCGGCTGATCTACCGCGTGCACAAGAGCCGCCGGCGTGGCACCGGCCAGCGCAAAGGCTTCACCGAGACCGGCTGCGCCGCTCTGCTGGACGCCGCCCACCAGCAGCTCGCCGACCCAATCGTCGTGGTGTGGGACAACCTCAATGTGCACATCAGCGACATGATGTCCGCCCTGATCGCCACCCGGCCATGGCTGACGGTCTACCGGCTCCCGCCGTATGCGCTGAGAACTTCCCCCCGGCCGGGCCCGCTGCGGTGGCACCGGTGAGAACACCGGCACCGGCGTCGGCCACCAGCAAGGCCTCGCCGGATACCTCCGTCCCGCTGGCCAGGGTGACCGTGAAGGCGGTCCCGTCGTGGCTGACCCGGGCGGCCAGGTCCGCCGTACAGACTTCGATACTCTCGCGGCCGAACACATCCGCGAGCAGGTCCCCGGCCTCAGGCTCCTCCAGCGGGAGCCTCGATCGCCTCCCGGTTGGT
>DPMS01000746.1 GCA_003541285.1 Actinomycetota bacterium | reverse complement strand
AGCGGTTCCTCAGCTGCCCGGGTGGGCGGATGTGGCCGGCGCGACGGTGAGCTTGTCGGCCACCGCCAGCACCCCGTCGACACCCGATGCCAGCCGGACCGCCACCGGGGCAAGCTCAGGCCGGTCGATCTGGCCGGCCAGGGTGACCAGCCCGTCGTGAGCCGAGACCGTCACCACGGCCGGGTCGAGGAACAGCACATCGGCGAGCACGCCGCTGACCTCCTCCGCGATGTCGGAGTCCGGGCGGAGGTAGACCCTGAGCAGGTCACGGCGGCTGATGACGCCGATCAGTTCCCCCGCATCGTCCACCACCGGCAGCAGGGTGAGGTGCTGATCCGTCATCCGCCTGGCCGCTGCCGCCAGCGGCGCGTCCGGGTGGATCGTGATCGCCGGTGAGGTCATCAGGTGCCCGGCGGTGTGCGCCGCGTGGCCGGGGGTGGTGCGCGGGCGGCGGTGCAGCAGCCCGTCGCGTCCACCGGCAGCCGGCCGCTGCTGGGCCTGGAGCAGGTCCGCCTCGGAGACCACACCGGCAACCTTCCGCACGCCGGTCAGCACCGGCACCGCGTTGATGTGGTGCTCGGCCAGCAGCCGGGCAATCGCCGCTCCGCTGGTCCGCTTGTCGACCGTGATGACCTCAGTGGTCATCACGTCCCTGACCCGCCACTTTCCCGTCTTGGCCAGGTGCCTGCCGGGCGCGGGCCGGCGGTCCGGCTGCGCCGCCGAGCCCCGCTGGCGGGCGGATTCCCGCTCGACCGAGTCGACCGCGGCGGCGACATCCGACGGCGTGGCCTCGCCTTTCAGCGTCTGGTAATAGGTAGCGCCCAGGTGCTTGAGCATCGCATCGAAATGATCATCCCGGCGGGTCATGGCTCGCTCCTCGCTGGTGACACCCGGGAACTCATTGCCACCCGGGCTCACTTCGATGGCATCAGCTGACGGTCCGCTGGTGGCAGGGCCGGAGGTGGCCCGTCACCGGGACTTTTGTCCTGGCCAGGGCGCGGGCTCTGGTGCACGCCGGCCAGCGGGATGACCCTGAGTACCTGGCCGACCGGGCGGCGCGGAGTGGCCCGGGCCGGCCGCCCATAGCCGAGCCGCAAGATCATTGCCGGGTATTCGCCATCCAGGAAGGCATCTGTGCGCAGCGTCGCCTCCTGCTCGTCCAGCACCGGGGTCAGCGGGGCGGCCTGCAGGCCCCGGTGGGCCGCCAGCAGCAGTACCCGCTGCGCGGCCTGGCCGGCCCGCAGCCAGCTCGCGCGGTCGTCGGCGATGGTCGAGATGACTGCCAGCTGGGAGGCGGTCTCCATGGCCGCCGGTGGCGACGGGCGGCCGTCAGGCCGGACCGGGAAGTCCCGCATGACCAGGCGCCCGGCCGGGTGGCCGTTGCCGTGGGCCCGTCCCGGGCCCGGCTGGACATCGTGTGGCCGGTGGCTGGTCCGCAGGCCGCCGGTCCAGGCTGCAAGTTCTGCCAGGTATCCCGGGTCGGAGCGCAGCCCGGGGTCGGCCGCGGCACTCCTGCGCAGGATGCGCAGCGCATCGGTGTGGTCGAGCAGGCGCAAGGTGGCGCCTTCGAGGGTCGCCGCCTCCATCAGGCCTGCCAGCAAGCCCCGCGGCAGCGGATGACTGGTGGCCGACCTGTGGCTGGCGTGCCGGCGCCCGATCGCCTCGAACAGGTCCCGCTCGGCCGGCTGTGGCCGGTAGGGGCCCCCGAGCCGGACCGAGGCGAGCAGCAGCGGGTTCCGTGGGCTGGGCAGCAGCCGGGCCACCGGCGCGGAGCCGGCCTGGGCGACGGCCAGGCGCAAGTTGAACAGTGCCGAGCCACAGGCGATGTGCACGCCCCGGCCGTGCGGATCGCCCCGGCGCAGGGTCCGGGCGGGGTCGGCGTAGATCTCCATGACGCGGTCGGCTAGCCGGGCGACGAACCGCCATGGCTGGCTGTTGTGCATGGACGGCGCCGCGATGGCCGCCTCGATGAGCCGTTCCGCGGTCTGGCGGGACAGTGCGCCTTCTGTCATCAGATGCTCCCTTGCCACAGCCGGCGGCGGTTGGCCGGATCCGGGCTCCAGCGTCGTTGATGGGCGCCCGGCCGGGGCAGGGGCTTTGGTCCCACTCCCGCGTCGTTGGTCCTGATCCGTGTCTTCTGGCGCCCTTCGTGCCACCGGGGGCCGCGGCCGCCGGGGGGATCCCACTGGCAGCCGCGGCGGGCGTCCGTAGGCTGAGAACATGCTCGGTATCCCGGACCGGATGCGAGCGTGCCTGTTCGATCTCGACGGTGTGCTGACGCAGACCGCGCAGCTTCACGCAGCGGCATGGAAGGCCATGTTCGACGATTATCTGCGGCGGCGGGCAGAGCGGACGGGAGCACCGTTCGTTCCGTTCGACCTTCACGCCGACTACGACACCTATGTGGACGGCAAGCCGCGGGCAGACGGGACCGCATCCTTCCTCGCCTCGCGGCAGATAACCCTCCCGCTGGGCCATAGCGGGGACACGCCCGGCACCGAAACGGTCCATGGCCTGGGAAATGCGAAGAACCTGATAGTGCTCCGCATGATCGCCGACGAGGGGGTGGGCCTCATCCCCGGCTCGCTCCGCTATCTGCAGGCGGTCAGGGACGCCGGCCTGGCCAGCGCTGTCGTGTCGTCCAGCAACAACTGCCAGGCGGTGCTGGCCGCGGCAGGAATCGACATGATGGTCGACGTGGTCATCGACGGGCTGGCCGCCGCCCGGGAGCAGCTGCCGGGAAAGCCTGCGCCCGACACCTACCTGGCCACCAGCCGGGCCCTGGGGGTGCCGGCCAGCCAGTCGGCGGGGTTCGAGGATGCGCTGGCCGGGGTGACGGCG
>DPMS01000061.1 GCA_003541285.1 Actinomycetota bacterium | reverse complement strand
ATGTTGATCTTCAGCTGGGCGCCCTCCGGTTCGCCGGCCGGCGCTGCCCCCGCAGGCACTTCGCCAAGCAGCCGGGCCAGCGTGGCCGGCGCGGGCCAGGTAGGCGGCCGCCACCAGGCCGTTGTGGCCACCCCCGGCCACCACCACGTCATAACGAGAGCTGAGCATGCGCCCAGTGTGCCCGCCGGGAACTGCCTCCCGCCCGCAGCCGTGGTGGGTTTGGGCTGCTCCCGCGGCCCCTATCGACCACGTCGTGGGCAGGGGGCGCCTCGCCCGGGGGGCGTGTAGTCAGTTTGGGCTGCTCCTGCGGCCCCAATCGACCACGGCCAGCCTGGCGTGGGCAGGTCGTGGTCAGTCTGGGCTGCCGCCTGCCCAAACTGACCACGCCGCACCCGCTAGCGTGAGGGTCATGGATGACAAGGAGATCCTGGGTCACATCGGCGAGCTCATCAGCACCGAGCACGACCTGCGCACCCGGCTGGCCGCCGGGCAACTGTCCAGCGAGGACGAGCGGGAGCGGCTGGCTTCGGTTGAGGAATCACTTGACCAGTACTGGGACCTGCTGCGGCAGCGCCGCGCCCGGCGTGAATTCGGTGAGGACCCGGCGCAGGCGCGCGTGCGCCCGGCTGCGGAGGTGGAGGGCTACCAGCAGTAAGCCGCCCGCGGCCACCCCGTTCGTCTCAGTAGGCTCTGGAGCGGCAGGCTTACAACACGATCGGGACTCCTGCGGCGTGCAGGCGCGCCGCTGACTGCTGGGGGGACGGGTGCGCATCGCCAGGTTCGCAGTTGGTGACGAAGTCGGCTACGGCGTGGTCGGCGAAACCCGTGGCGACGGCGTGACGGCCAGCGGCGAGCAGGTCATCGCGGAAGTCAGCGGCCATCCCTTCGGCCCAGGGCCCGACGCCATCCGGCTCACCGGGGTGAGCCACCTGGTCGCCGATGTCAGGCTGCTGGCGCCGGTGCTGCCCAGCAAGGTGGTCGCGGTCGGCAAGAACTACGCCGAGCACGCCCGGGAGATGGGTGGCGAGCCGCCCGCGGAGCCCGTTTTGTTCCTGAAGCCTTCCACCGCCGTCTGCGGTCCGGGGGACCCCATCCGGTACCCCGCCACGCTGACGGAGAGGGTCGACTATGAGGGGGAACTGGCAGTCGTCATCGGCAGGCTCTGCCGCGACGTGCCAGCCAGCCAGGTGGCCGGGGTGATCTTCGGGTACACGTGCGCCAACGACGTCACCGCGCGTGATCTGCAGGCCCGCGATGGCCAGTGGACGCGGGCGAAAGGCTTCGACACGTTCTGCCCGCTCGGCCCGTGGATCGAGACCGACGCCGACCCGGCCGGCCTGGAACTGACCACGTCGGTGAACGGCGAGATCCGGCAGCGGGCCAGGACCTCGCAGTTGCTGCACGATGTGCCCGCCCTGGTGGCCTATGCCAGTAGCGTGATGACGCTGCTTCCCGGTGATGTGCTGCTGACCGGGACGCCCGCCGGGGTCGGCCCGCTGACGATCGGAGACGAGGTTTCGGTGACCATCGAGAACATCGGCACGCTCACCAACCCGGTGGCCGGCCGTGACTGACAACGGCACCAGGCCGGGTGAGGTGAGGGTGCGGTTCGCCCCTTCACCGAGCGGTGACCTGCACGTGGGCAACATCCGGACCGCCCTGTACGACTGGGCGTTCGCCCGCTCGACCGGCGGGACGTTCGTGCTGCGGATCGAGGACACCGACCAGAGCCGGGTGAAGCCGGAGTACATCGATTCGGCCCTGGACACGCTGCGCTGGCTGGGGCTGGACTGGGATGAGGGGCCGGGGGCCGGCGGGGTGTTCGGCCCGTATCTGCAGAGCGAGCGGCTGGACATCTATGCCGAGTGGGCCGGCCGTTTCCTCAAGGAAGGGCACGCCTACCACTGCTACTGCAGCCAGGCCGAACTCGACGGGCGGCGGGAAGCCGCCAGGAAGGCGGGCGGCCCGAGCGGCTATGACGGGCACTGCCGCGACCTCACCGCGGCTCAGGTCGCGGCGTACCAGGCGGAGGGGCGTCAGCCCGCGGTCAGGTTCCGCATGCCTGACGGCTCGACCACGTTCACCGACCTGGTCCGCGGCGAAGTCACCTTCGACCACGCGCATGTGCCCGATTTCGTCCTGGCCAGGGCCGACGGCGCCCCCCTGTACACACTCGCCGTCGCGGTCGACGACGTGCTCATGAAGATCACCCACGTGGTGCGCGGCGAGGACCTGCTGTCCTCCACGCCCCGCCAGATCGCCGTCTACCAGGCGATGGGCGTCCCGGAGGCACAGTTCCCGGTCTTCGCGCACCTGCCTTATGTGCTCGGCAAGGACGGCCAGCGGCTTTCCAAGCGAAACGGGGTTGTGTCGGTCAACTGGTACCGCGGCCAGGGCTTCCTGCCGGAGGCGATGTGCAACTACCTGGCGCTGCTGGGCTGGTCGCCGGGGGAGAACCGGGAGTCGTTCACGATGGCCGAAATGGCCAGCGAGTTCGACCTGGCCCGGGTGAACAAGAACTCGGCGCAGTTCGACGTGCGCAAGCTGGAGTCGATCAACGGGGACAAGATCCGTGCGCTGGAGCCCGCCGATTTCGTGAACCGGATCACGCCGTTCCTGGCCGGGACCGGCCTGGTCGCGGACCCTCCCGCGGCGGCCGATGCCGAACTGATCGCCGCCGCCGCCCCGCTCATCCAGGAGCGGATCGCCACCCTCGCCGAGGCCGCCGGCATGCTCGGGTTCCTCTTTGCCGACGAGGCGGAGTTCAGCATTGACGAGGACGCGGCGCGCCTGCTCACCGCGGAGGCGGAACCTGCCCTGGCGGCCGCCGAGAACGCGCTGTCCGGCCTGGAGGTGTGGACGGCGGAGGTCATCGAACTCTCATTGCGAACGGCTCTGGTGGAAGGACTCGGGCTCAAGCCACGAGTAGCGTTCGGCGGTGCGGTCCGGGTTGCCGTCACCGGGCGGCGGGCCGGGCCGCCGCTATTCGAGTCGATCGAACTGCTCGGCCGGGACCGGGCACTTGGCCGGCTGGCCCGGGCGCGGGTGATGGCCCTCGGGGGCGATGACCCCGGGGAGTAGCGCGGCCGGGAAGGTCTGCTCCCGCTTTGGCCGCTGGGCTGGGTTCGGCTAGACTACGCAGGCGCGGAGCGGGCCGGTGGCTCGCTCCGATGGGGTATGGGGTAATTGGCAGCCCGACGGGTTCTGGCCCCGTTAGTCTAGGTTCGAGTCCTGGTACCCCAGCTGAGGCGGCGGAAGCTGCTGGCTGGCCCGTGGCCCGCTGGTGCCCGGGCCAGCTATATGTGGCGGTGCCCGGTGGCTGTCTGGCCGCCGGTTTTCTCTTCTGTCAGATGCGGCTGCGCCGGTTGCGCCCGCGCTCATGCCCGGACAAGCGCAGGATGAGCAGCAGGACGATGGCGCCGATCACCGAGCCGATGATCCCCGTGGGGTGGACCCGGCGGATCGACAGGGTGTGGTAGAAGATCAGGTTCTGCAGGAATCCTCCGACGAAGGACCCCAGGACACCGAGCGCGATGGTGCCCAGCAGCCCGATCGGGTCCCGGCCGGGCACGAGCAGCCGCGCGATGGCGCCGGCGATCAGCCCGACGATGAGCAAAATGATGATGAACGTCAGCATGCGGGGACAACTACCCCCCTTCGGGGCCGCCATGCGGGAGGGCCCGCGCGTGCCGGGTGATCTGGTGGCACCCCGGCGCCGGGCCGGCGCTCGGTTTGGCGTGGCTCGTCAGAGTGCGCTACGGTTCTTGCGCTGGCCCCGTCGTCTAGCGGCCTAGGACGCCGCCCTCTCAAGGCGGTAGCGCCGGTTC
>DPMS01000275.1 GCA_003541285.1 Actinomycetota bacterium | reverse complement strand
GTGTCCCGTCACCATGCTGAACTGCGGGTGGAGGACGACGAAGTCGTGCTTGTGGATCTAGGATCGACCAACGGCACTTTCGTCAACGGTGAGCCGGTCAGGCGGGTGTCGCTCACGGATGGAACGCGCGTCACGCTCGGCCGTACGACCCTCGTCTTCCGCCGGGACGGCATCTACTGACAGGACGGTATAACTCACCTCCAGCAGGGGCCACACTGAAAGACAAACCAGCGGTCACGGCCACCCGAGGACACATGACCCGATGAACGCCCTCACCCTCACCCTGATCAGGCTCGCCTTCCTGGCGGTCCTGTGGCTGTTCGTGATCGCGGCAGTGGGCGTGGTGCGCACAGACCTGTTCGGTCCCGCGCTTTCGGGCCGCCAGCAGCGCCGTCAGCAGAAGTCCCAGCGAGCCGTCAAGCCGTCCCGCCCGCCCCGTCAGGCGCGATCTGGCCGTGGCGCGCCGCAGCGGCTGCTGGTGACCGGGGGTGCGCTGGCCGGGACCACCATCGGGCTCACAGACCAGCAAATCACCATCGGACGGGCCAATGACGCCACACTGGTGCTGTCCGATGACTACGCTTCGAGCCGACATGCCCGTCTGTTCCCGCAGGACGGCCAATGGATCGTCGAGGATCTCGGATCAACCAACGGCACGTATCTCGACCGGCAGAAGGTGACCCAGCCGACACCGGTGCCCCCGGGCGTGCCGATCCGCATCGGCAAGACCGTTCTGGAACTGCGCAGATGACATTTGCACTCCGCTATGCGGTCCGCTCAGACGTCGGTCTCCTCCGTGAGGGGAACGAGGATTCGGCCTACGCAGGCCCGCGGCTGCTGGCAGTCGCCGACGGCATGGGCGGCCATGCGGCGGGTGAGGTGGCCAGCGCAGTGGCCATCTCCACACTCACCGATCTGGATGAGGATCTGCCGGCCAGCGACCTGCTCCACGCACTCGCCGATGCGGTCACCCGCGCCAATCACATCCTGCACGACATGGTCGAGGCCGACCCGTCCATCGGCGGCATGGGCACCACACTCACCGCCATGCTCTGGTCGGGAACCCGGGTCGCCCTGTGCCACATCGGCGATTCGCGGGCCTACGTCCTGTCCGGCGGCGAGTTCGTGCAGATCACGCATGACCACACGCTCGTCCAGTCGCTGGTGGACGACGGCCGGATCAGCCCGGACGAGGCTGCCACCCATCCGCAGCGGTCACTGCTGCTGCGCGCGCTCGACGGCAGCAGCGACGTCGAGCCCGACCTGTCCATGCACGAGGCGAAGGTCGGCGACCGCTACCTGCTGTGCTCCGACGGCCTGTCCGGCGTCGTCAGCGAGCAGACGCTGCACCGGACGCTGGCCACCATCGCCGAGCCGGACGATGCCGTCCGGCAACTGATCGAGCTGGCGATCAAAGGTGGCGGCCCGGACAACATCACCTGCATCGTTGCGGATGTGGTGGACAGTGCCACGGCGGTGCGGCCACCCAGCAAGGAATCGGTGCTGGCGGGCGCAGCCTCGAACGGCACCGGCGGGCCCATGCTGCGCACCGACAGCCCGGCCGGGCGCGCCCACGTGCTCACCCAGACCGCCCCGCAGGCGGCGATCGCGGTAGCCCACGACGACCCGGTTCCCCGGACGGCCAGTGCTGACGATTTCGATCAGGACNNGCGGCGGGTACCTGGGCTGGCGGTACACCCAGACGCAGTATTTCGTCGGGGCCGATGCCGGCCAGGTCGTTATCTTCCGCGGGATCAACCAGAACGTGGCCGGGCTGAGCCTGTCCAAGGTCTACCAGCGGACGGGCATCCCGCTGGCCAAGGTGCCCCTCAACGACCAGAGCCAGATCAGGACCACCATCAGCGCCACCAGCCTCAGCCATGCCCAGAGCATCGTCAGCACCATCCGCAGCGACTACCAGACCTGCGAGACCGCCTACGCGGCGCAGAACGCCTACCAGGCCCAGCTGCGCAGCTACAACAGCGCGATCGCCGCTTACAAGAAGAAGTGGCACACCACCAAGCCGGTGCGGATCAAGGGCAAGCTCGTCGCCACCCCGCCGGCCGCACCGCAGCGGCCGCCCGCCCAGCCGCAGTGCCCGCCGCAGTCGGCCACGTCACCTGGTGGCACCACGGGTGCCACCGGAGGGACGCCGTGAGTGCCGTGACCACCCCCGGAGACCCGGCCGGAGCCGGTCCGGCGGCTACTCCCGCGCCGGCGGCACGAGCGGGCCCGGTGCCGATGCCACGCGGGCGGCGGCGCACCGAACTGGCGATGCTCCTTTTCGCCGTCGGCGTGGTGCTGTTCGCCTACGCCAGCGTCGGGCTGAGCATGACCGGCAAGATCCCGGCCGGGCTGGTGGGGTACGGGCTGGCCTTCGCCGCCCTGATGCTGGTGGCCCACCTGGCCATCCGCAGGTTCGCCCCGTGGGCGGACCCGCTCATGCTGCCACTCGCCGCACTGCTCAACGGCCTTGGCATCGTGATGATCTACCGGCTCCAGCAATCCGGCCGCGCCGGCAACCCCGGCCGGTTGATCACCACCATGAGCTCGTCCACCACGACCTTCCAGGTGATGTGGAGCGCGGTCGGCGTGGCGGCGTTCATCGGGGTGCTGGTCCTGATCAGGGAGCCGCGGATCCTCCAGCGCTACACCTACACCATGGGCGCGGTCGGGCTTGTCCTGCTCGCCATCCCGGCCCTGCTGCCGGCATCCATGAGTTCGGTGAACGGCGCCAAGGTCTGGATCATCCTCGGTGGCCTGTCCATCCAGCCAGGGGAGTTCGCCAAGCTGGCACTCGCGGTGTTCTTCGCCGGGTACCTGGTCGCCAAGCGGGATGTGCTCTCCCTCGCGGGCCGGCGGGTGCTCGGCATCGACCTGCCCCGCGGCCGCGACCTCGGCCCGGTGCTCATCGCCTGGCTGGCAAGTCTGCTCATCCTGGTCTTCGAGACCGACATCGGCACCTCGGCGCTGTTCTTCGGCATGTTCCTGGTCATGCTGTACATCGCCACCCAGCGCACGTCGTGGCTGCTGATCGGCGGGGTGCTGTTCCTGGTGGGGGCCTACGCCGCCAGCATCCTGTTCGGCCATGTCGGCGAGCGGTTCACGATCTGGCTGCACCCGTTCGCTTCCCAGAATGTGTACGGCAGCTCCTACCAGCTGGTGCAGGGGCTGTACGGGATGGGATTCGGCGGGATCCTTGGCACCGGCCTGGGACACGGGCAGCCCTACTGGACCCCGCTGGTGCAAAGCGACTTCATCTTCACCGCGTTCGGCGAGGAACTCGGCCTGACCGGGCTGATGGCGCTGCTGCTGATCTACGGCCTCATCGTGCAGCGCGGCCTGCGGGCGGCGGTGGCCGTCCGCGACCCGTTCTCCAAGCTGCTGGCCGGCGGGCTCGCGTTCGTGCTCGGCTTGCAGGTGTTCGTCATCGTGGGCGGGGTCACCCGGCTCATCCCGCTGACCGGGATCACCACCCCGTTCCTGTCCCAGGGCGGGTCCTCGCTGGTCGCCAGCTGGATGCTGATAGCGCTGCTGATGCGGGTCAGTGACACTGCCCGCCGCCCAGCCCCGCAGCCGATCCAGGAAGAGGGGATGACGCAGGTGGTGAGGGGCGGATGAACCACGCCCTGCGGCGCATCTCGCTGCTGCTGCTGGCGCTGTTCCTGCTGCTGCTGGCCAACGTGAACTACGTGCAGGCCTTCCAGCCCGGCTTTCTCGCCGCGCAGCGGGGGAATGCCAGGACCTTCTCCCAGCAGTTCCAGTTCCAGCGCGGCTCGATCGTCACCGCCGACAACAGGACGATCGCGCTATCCCGGCACGTCAAGGGCATCTACAGCTATCAGCGGTACTACCCGCAGCCGGCGGTGTACGCCCCGGTGACCGGATACGACTCGCTCTACAGCGCGACCGGCATCGAGCAGGCAGAGGACAAGTTCCTGTCCGCGTCAGACCCCAAGCTCGCGGTCCACAACCTGATCGACCTGATCTCCGGGAAGCCGAAGAAGGGTGCGACGGTCCAGCTCACCATCAACTCGGCCGCCCAGACAGCCGCCTACGACGCCCTGCGGGCGACCGGCCTGCCCAGCGGGGCGGTCGCGATCGACCCGTCCACCGGCGCGATCCTGGCCCTGGCGTCCTACCCGAGCTTCAACCCGAACCTGTACGCGACGTTCGACGGCACCCAGCTCCAGAAGATCGACAATCACTACCGGAACAGTCCCCGCCAGCCGCTGCTCAACCGGGCGATCAACCAGACCTACCCGCCGGGCTCCACCTTCAAGATCGTGACCAGTTCGACCGCGTTCACCGCCGGCAATTACAACCCGGACACGCGGGTGTACGCGCCGACCAACCTCAAGCTGCCCAACACCCGCAACCAGCTGATCAACTACGACAACTCGCCGTGCAACGACGGCAGCAACCCGACCGGGAACGGCCAGGTGCCGGTCATCTACGCCTTCACCGTCTCCTGCAACACCGTGTTCGGCAACCTCGGCATGCACCTTGGCAGCGACGCACTCAAGCAGCAGGCGGACAAGTTCGGCATGAACAGCCCGAGCCTGCGGATCCCGCTCCAGGTCTCCCAGAGCAACTACCCGCCTGTGCCCCACCACGATCCGGCGCTGACGGCATACTCGGCGATCGGGCAGCTCAGCGACACGGTCACCCCGCTCCAGGAGGCGATGTTCGCGGCGGCGATCGCCAACAACGGCATCCTGATGACCCCGTACATGGTCCAGAAGGTGACCGCGCCCGACCTGACCCCGCTGGTGACCGCGCAGCCCACGGCGCTCGCCCAGACGGTGAGCCCGGCCGTGGCGGCGCAGGTGTCACGGATGATGGCTTCCGTGGTCGCCCAGCCCTACGGCACCGCGCATAACACTGCTTTCCTGCCGAACATCTCCATCGCGGCCAAGACCGGCACGGCGCAGAACGGGGTCAACAACACCGGCCTCGACGACGCCGTCTTCACCTGCTTCGCCCCGGTCACCAACCCGCAGATCGCGGTGGGCGTCATAGTGAAGGGCGGCGGGCTCGGCGCCGACGCCTCGGCCCCGATCGCGGTGAAGATTATCCAGGCATACCTGGCCTCACAGGGGAAGCGATAAGTGCCCCCATGGTTGACTACGATCCAGGACGGTTACGGAAGTGCGAGACATGACACAGCCCCGGCTCCTCGGCGGCCGTTACGAACTCGACGGCATCGTCGGGCGAGGCGGCATGGCCGAGGTCTTCCGGGCACGCGACATACGCCTCGACCGTGTGGTCGCGGTGAAGACTCTCCGCGACGACCTGGCCAGAGACCAGACATTCCAGGCCAGGTTCCGGCGCGAGGCACAGTCCGCCGCCTCACTCAACCATCCGTCGATCGTCGCCGTCTACGACACCGGCGAGGACTCCTCGGGACCCTCGCACGTGCCCTACATCGTGATGGAGTACGTTGACGGCCGGACCCTGCGCGACCTGCTGCGCGATGACCGGCGGCTGCTGCCCGAGCGCGCGCTCGAGATCACCGACGGCGTGCTCAGAGCGCTCGACTACAGCCACCGCGCCGGGATCGTGCACCGGGACATCAAGCCGGGCAACGTGATGCTGACCCGCAACGGCGAGGTCAAGGTGATGGACTTCGGCATCGCCCGGGCCGTCAGCGACGCGCAGGCCACCATGACCCAGACGGCACAGGTGATCGGCACGGCTCAGTACCTGTCCCCGGAGCAGGCCCGTGGTGAGCGGGTGGATGCCCGCAGCGACCTGTACTCGACCGGGTGCCTGCTGTATGAGCTGCTGACCGGCCGGCCGCCGTTCCTCGGCGATTCCCCGGTCGCCATCGCCTACCAGCACGTGCGGGAGAATCCCGTGCCGCCCTCGCGGCTGGATCCGGAGATCCCCGCGTGGGCCGACTCCATCGTGCTGCGGGCCATGGCCAAGGATCCCGCCCAGCGCTACCAGTCGGCTGCCGACATGCGGACCGACATC
The DNA here is from genome assembly GCA_003541285.1 of Actinomycetota bacterium. Lineage (GTDB taxonomy): Bacteria > Actinomycetota > Actinomycetes > Streptosporangiales > Streptosporangiaceae > UBA9676. Next base: position 4,101 of record DPMS01000275.1, on the reverse strand, counting down.
CAGCGTGCGCTGTCCGGCGTTCCCGTCGCGGCGGTGCGCCAGCCCGGGTACACGACCACTGAGCGCATGGGCCCCAGCACCGCCATGGCCGGCGGCCCGACCCGGAACATCCCCGGGTACCAGTACGGCCCCCAAGAGGAGCGTTACCGCGGCGGCGGTGGCGGCGGGCGGCGGACCTGGCTGATATGGGCTGCCGTCGCCCTCCTCGTGGTGGCGGCACTCGGCGGGGTGTCCTACTACTTCTTCGCCGGCAGCAGCGGTGGCACCGCGGTGCCGCAGGTGAACGGCCTGACAGTCCAGCAGGCCACCGCGCAGATCAAGGCGGCCGGGCTGGTTCCCAAGGTGATGCAGCAGTCCTCGGCCTCGGTCGGTAAGGGGATCGTGATCAGCACCAACCCGCCCAACGGCAACAAGGTGCCGGCCGGGACCGTGGTGACGGTCAACGTCTCCAGCGGGCCCGCGAAGATCAAGGTCGCCGACGTGAGAGGAATGCAGGCCGCCGCCGCGCAGAATGCCCTCTCCCAGTTCAACGTCAAACAGGAGGTCGATTCGACGTCCTCCAAGCCAGCGGGCACGGTGGTCAGGCAGAGTCCGGCACCTGGCACGCTGGCGCTGCCGGGAAGCACGGTCTTCATCTGGGTGTCTGGCGGCGGGACGCAGGTTCCCGACGTCCGCAACCTGCCCGTGGCGTCGGCGCAGCAGGTCCTGCAGGGCGACGGGTTCAGCGCGCAGGTGGTGACGGCCGACGGGCCGCCCGGCACCTTGCCCGGGATGGTGTGGAACCAGACCCCGTCGCCCGGGACCAGCGTGCCGTCCGGAACGGCGGTGAAGATCTACGTGCAGCCCGCGTCGTCCCCCACCACTCCGCCGCCGACCACCCCGCCGCCGACCGCGACACCCTCGCCGACCGCGACCTGACAGGCAGCGATGAGGGCTCACATCGCTCGGGGGCGACGACGCGAGCCCTCATCTGCTAGCCGGCGTGCCCGTGCCCGGCGTTACACCGGGCACGGGCTGCTGCGTCGCGCGCCGGGGCCGGAGCAACTACGCTGGCACCGATACCGACCAGGAGACGAACGTGCCAAAGTCCCGAGTCAGAAGTAAAGCGGTCTACACCCCACCGCCCCGGTCCACCAAGGCCAAGGTCAGCCCGCCATGGCTGGTCCCCACCATGATCGGCTGCCTGCTGGTGGGCCTGGTATGGATCTCGCTGTTCTACATCACCGGCCAGCAGCTCCCCGTTGCCGCACTGGGGGCCTGGAATCTGGTGATCGGCTTCGGCTTCATCATCGGAGCCCTTGGGCTCGCCACCAAGTGGCGCTAGCGCGGCCAGCCAGCCGGTGGCACCGGCAGTCAGCCCAGCGCACCGGCCGCTAGCTGGCTGTTGCGGGTCAGCACCGCGATGACCAGGAGCGCGATCACCGCCACCGTCGCGGCCGCCTGGATCAGCGTCCGCTGCTGACGTGGCGCGTACGCATAGGCCGCGGTCAGCAGCCCGCCGGTGACCAGGCCGCCGACGTGTGCCTGCCAGGCGATGTTCGGGATCGTGAACGTGAGGGCCAGGTTGATGACGATCAGGATGACGATCGCCCGGGTGTCCACCCGGAGCCGCCTGGACACCACGAACCAGGCTCCGAACAGCCCGAAGATGGCGCCGGAAGCGCCCAGGGAGGGCTCGTCGACGGGCGCGAGATAGTAGAACAGCACCGCCCCGCCGAGCGCGCTCAGCAGATAGACGGCCAGGAAGCGGGCGTGCCCGAGCAGTCTCTCCAGGGCGGGACCCACCAGCAGCAACGCCCACATGTTGAAGATGATGTGGGCAGGGCCGAAGCCAGCCAGTCCCGGCTGGTGCAGGAACGCCGAGGAGATGAGCCGGTAGTCCTCTCCCGCCCCGACACCGATCAGCTGGTTGTGCAGCGCAGGGTCATGGTCGCGTCCCACCATCACCAGGTAGTCGACAACCCGCGGGTACACCCACTCGGCCAGGTAGAAGGCAACGTTGAGGCCGACGAGCACCCAGGTGACGAGCGGGCCGGAGACCGCCCTTCCGCCGAACACGGCGGCGGGCATCCGGGTGCCCCGGTTCCCTTCCTTGATGCACTCCACGCACTGGTGGCCGACCGGGGCAGGCCGCAGGCAATCCGGGCAGGCAGGCCGGCCGCACCGGACACAGGTCAGGTAGGTCTCCCGGTCCGGGTGCCGGAAGCAGGTCGGAACTTCTGTCCCGCCATCGGCACCCGGGGCCGGCCGGACATCCATGGGCTAGCTCGCGGCTTCCGGGCCGCCGGCGCTCTCGATCTCGACGGATTGCAGCACGACATCGTTGACCGGGCGGTCAGCGGCGCCGGTTTTCACCCGGCTGATCTCCTCCACGACATCCTGGCCCCGGATGACCTCACCGAAGATGGTGTGCCTGCGGTTCAGATGCGGGGTGGGGACTGTCGTGATGAAGAACTGTGATCCGTTCGTGCCGGGCCCGGCATTGGCCATGGCGAGCAGCCCAGGGCGGTCGAACGTGAGGTCCGGGTGGAACTCGTCGGCGAACCTGTATCCCGGGCCGCCGGTGCCGGTGCCGAGCGGATCCCCGCCCTGGATCATGAATCCCGGGATCACGCGATGGAAGATGGTCCCGTCATAAAGCCTGGCCTTGCTGGCCTGCCCGGTGCGGGGGTCGGTCCACTCCCGGGCGCCCTGTGCCAGCTCGGCGAAGTTGCGGACGGTCCTGGGCGCGTAATCGGGGAAGAGCCGGATGACGATCGCGCCGAGGCTGGTATGCAGCGTGGCGGTAAGAGTTGTGGTCATGGCTGGCATCCTTGCACGGCTCTGTGCCGGGCGGCGGACCCCTCTCGGTGGTTCGGCGTATCACCAGCATCCTGCCACGGCTCGCGAGACAGGGCGAAACGAGCCATCCAGGGTTGAGCCCGTGAGCGAGGGGAAGTGACTCAGGCGGGAACACACTCGGGGGGTTTGATCGTGTCCCTCACAACGAAGAGGCAGGTCAGAATGATGAAAGGCGCAAGAGGAAGAGCCCTGGACACACGGAGCCGGGCAAGCCAGCTGGGGGCACGCCAGCCCGACCGGGCCCGCCAGGCCGCCGCGCAGATGGCACCGCTCGCCAGGAGTGCCCAGCTGACCGCACAGCAGGGTGTCTACAGTGCCCGGGCCTGGGCCGCCCCGAGGCTGGAGCGGATGGGACAGGCGTTGCAGGACGAGGTAGCGCCCAGGATGAACGTGATGCTGTCCGCCACCGCCCGCAGGATCGATCCCGCCAGGCCGCCGCGGCGCCGCTGGCCGGTCGTGGCGGCTGGGATGCTCGTGATCGCGGGCGGCAGCGCCGCTGCCGCGGCGATGCTGAACCGGCGCAACCTGGGCTCGGTCACGCCGCTGAACCGCTCGGAGGATCCCGGCAGGTCATCGGCCGCCCCACGCGATATGGCGGCGGCCGAATCCAAGGCCGGAGACGTGAACGGGCACGGGCACTCATCCTGACCGGGTCCGGTGGCAGGCGGGTGGCTGAGCGGGCGGCCGCTCAGTTCAGGCTGGTCACCAGCGCGGTCGCCTGGAACGTATCAGCCATGGTGAACGGCTGATCGGTTACGACGTTGGTGAACGTCATGTCGGGCAGGATCGCCGTCGGTGGGTTCTGCGGCGTGAAAGTAACCGGCACGCCGAGCAGTTGTGCGGAGAATTCTGTGGTGTAGAGCACCACGTTGCCGCTGAGGTCGAGGGATGAGTCCTGGGTGAGCAGGGTGTGGCCGCCCTCGCTGACCGTGAGCACAGTTCCGCCCGACAGGGTCATCGAGGTCATGCTGAACTTGAGCATCTGCACGGTCCCGGATGCCGTCGCCACGTTCGCCACCCCGTCGTAGGACAGACCTGTCATATGGGCCGAGCCGGCGGTGATGCTCGACTGCGCGGCCGAGGCAAGCAGCGCCAGCGCAGCAGCCCTCTTGGGCCGCGGGGAAGGGCTGGGCGTGGCCGTCGCCGTGGGCGTAGGTGCCGGGGTGGGCGTGGCCGTCGCCGTGGACGTAGGTGCCGGGGTGGGCGTGGCCGTCGCCGTGGACGTAGGTGCCGGGGTGGGCGTGGCCGTCGCCGTGGACG
>DPMS01000470.1 GCA_003541285.1 Actinomycetota bacterium | reverse complement strand
AACAGGGCGGCGAAGCCGACCGCGGTGACAGCGCTGAGCTGAGTGGCCCGCCAGGTCAGTTTGGACAGGCGGCGCAGCCCCGCGGTACGCGCCTCACCCACGGGCTCGTCGTACCGGGCCGCGTAGTCCTGGTACCGCCCGGCCGGGGGCAGGGGCGGCTGGACCTGCGTGTGCTGGATCTGTGTGTGCTGCGGGGGCTGTGTGTGCTGCGGGGCAGCGTTCACAGGCGGCATACCCGACCATGGTGCGGGATCCGTCGGATACTCATATCTGTCGCGCATAGCTCCGCATCCCAGCAGAACCCGCGTTAAGAGGCCGTCAAGAACCGCTCAAGAAGGCGTTGCCGGGCCCGCGCTGGCAAAGTCCGCCGCGTTCAGCATGGCCGCGCCCGGGCCATCCGTTGCGCATGATCGGGCGAATACACTGGAAGGACGGCTGTCGGCCGTCTCCAACCCGGACTCACCATCGAGGCTCTTCCATGCCCGTACCTTCGCCCTCCCTCGCCACCCGTGACGACCTGCGNNTTCGGCGGCGAGGTGGAGCGCGGGCTGTCCATGGTGGACGGGGTCATCCTGCTGGTGGACGCGGGGGAGGGGCCGCTCCCGCAGACCCGGTTCGTGCTGCGCAAGACGCTGGAGGCAGGGCTGCCGGTCATCTGCGTGATCAACAAGGTTGACCGCGCCGACGCGCGGATCGCCGAGGTGGTGGACGCCTGCTACGAGCTGTTCCTGGACCTTGATGCGACCGAGGAGCAGATCGAGTTCCCGATCGTGTATGCCAGCGCCCGGGCGGGCCGGGCCTCGCTCACCCGCCCGGAGGACGGCACCCTGCCCGGCTCGCCCGACCTGGAACCGCTGTTCACGGTGCTGCGGGAGACCGTTCCCGCCCCGTCATATGAGCCGGGAGCGCCGCTCCAGGCGCATGTCACCAACCTGGACGCCTCCTCCTACCTGGGCCGGATCGCCCTGTGCCGGGTGTTCAGCGGCACGATCAGCCGCGGCCAGCAGGTTGCCTGGTGCCGCCGCGACGGCTCGGTGGAGAAGGTGAAGATCACCGAGCTGTACCTCACCGAGGCGCTGGAGCGGGTGCCGGCCGCCAGCGCCGGCCCGGGGGACATCATCGCGGTCGCTGGCATCAGCGACATCATGATCGGCGAAACGCTGGCGGACGCCGATGACCCGCGGCCGCTGCCGCTGATCACGGTGGACGAGCCCGCGGTGTCGGTGACGATCGGGGTGAACACCTCGCCGCTGGCGGGCCGGGAGAAGGGCACGAAGGTGACGGCCCGGCTCGTGCGTGACCGGCTGGACCGGGAACTGGTGGGCAACGTGTCGCTGCGGGTCCTGCCGACTGGCCGTCCCGACACCTGGGAGGTGCAGGGCCGGGGCGAGCTGGCCCTGGCAGTGCTGGTGGAGACGATGCGCCGCGAGGGATACGAGCTGACTGTGGGCCGTCCCACGGTGGTGACCAGGCAGATCGACGGCGCTCTGCAGGAGCCGGTGGAACAGCTCACGGTGGATGTACCCGAGGAGTACCTGGGCGCCGTGACCTCCCTGCTCGCCGTCCGCAAGGGACGGCTGCAGAACATGACCAACCACGGCACCGGCTGGGTGCGGCTGGACTTCGCGGTGCCGGCCCGCGGCCTGATCGGCTTCCGCACCCAGTTCCTCACCGATACCCGGGGCACGGGCATCGCGCACCACGTGTTCGACGGGTACGAGCCCTGGTCGGGCCCGATGCGGGTGCGCCCCTCCGGGTCGCTGGTGGCGGACCGCTCGGGGACTGTCACCAGCTACGCCTGCTTCTCACTGCAGGAGCGTGGCTCGCTCCTGGTCGCGCCGGGGGCCGAGGTCTACGAGGGGATGATCGTCGGCGAGAACTCCCGTGCCGACGACATGGACGTGAACATCACCAAGGAACGCAAGCTCACCAACGTGCGCCAGTCCACCGGGGAGGAACTGGAGCGGCTGGTGCCCGCCCGCGTGCTCAGCCTGGAGCAGGCACTGGAGTTCTGCGCGGACGACGAGTGCGCGGAGGTCACCCCGGCCGCCGTCCGGCTGCGCAAGACCGTGCTGGACGCCAAGGAACGGCTGCGCGAGCGCGGCCGCCGCGCCCGGAGCGGCCAGTAGCTGGCCGGGCCTACTTCACGAACGTGAGGTAGGCGAAGCTGCCCAGGCCCACCACGACGCAGTAGATCCCGAACGGGGTCAGCGTCCGGGTGCGGAACCAGCGGACCAGGAAGCGCACCGACAGGTAGGCGCCGGCACCCGACAGCACGCTGCCGACCAGGACCTGGCCCCGGATGCCGTTCCCGAGCGGCCCCATCAGGTCGGGGATCTTGAGCGCGCCCGCGGCCAGGATGACCGGGGTGGCGAGCAGGAAGGCGAACCTGGCGGCGTCCTCCCGGGACAAGCCGCGGAACATGCCTCCCACCATGGCGACCCCGTCCCGGCTGATGCCCGCCAGCAGCGCCAGGATCTGTGTGCTGCCGATGAGGAAGGCCGTGACGTAGCCGTACCGTGCCAGCCGCTGGTCCGACTCCAGCCCCTGGGCGTACTCGGACGCCCGCTCGGCCTGGTGGCCAGCCGCGTGCCGGGCACCGCCTGCCCGCCGGACGGAGCCGACAGCCACCAGTTCCCGCTCGTGCGCGATCTCCTGGTCCGCCCGGACGGACGCCTTCCGGCGGAAGCGCTCCCCGGCCAGCAGGATCAGGCCGTTGATCAGCAGGAAGATCGCGGCCCGGACAGGCACGCCGAAGAAGATCCGGAATTCCTTCTCGAAGGCGAGCCCGGTAAGACCCACCGGGATCGTCGCGATAATGATCATCCAGGCCAGCCTCTGGTTCGCGTTCTGCAGCTGCCAGCGCCGCGTCCCGGGCGCGGGCCTGGCGAACTGGCCGAGCGAGGTGAAGAAGCCGCCGATGATCCGGACCCAGTCCCGCCAGAAGTAGATCAGCAGCGCAATCGCGGTGGCGACATGCAGTCCGACGATGAAGGCCAGGTACGGCGACTCCGGCGCGGCGACGTTGAGGTCACGGGCCCAGCTGCCGCCCACGAGGGCGGGGAGCAGCACGTTGTGGCCGAGGCTGGACACCGGGAACAGCTCGGAGACGCCCTGGATCAGGCCGACGACGGCCGCCTCAAGGTAGGTCAGGTGGGTCATATCAAGCCCTTTGGCGTGGAGGGTCCTGCTTACGGGCGGTCACCACGGGCCGAGCCGGGCGCGCTGGACACATCGTACGGACTGTGTGTCCCACTGGCGGCACCGAGGGCAAACCTTTGCCGCCTGGAAAGCCTCACCCCTTCTTGCCGCGGCGGCGGTCAGTCCTGCTTCCTGCCCGGCACCGCCGGGGTGTCGTGCCGCAGCCGGCGGGTGATCTTGCTGCCGAGCCAGACCAGCGGGTCGTACTTGCGGCCNNTCCTTCATCGGGATCAGCGCGTTGTCGGTGATCTTGATGTGCTCGGGGCAGACCTCGGTGCAGCACTTGGTGATGTTGCACAGGCCGAGGCCGAAGTCGTCCTGGGCGATCTCGCGCCGGTCGGCGGTGTCGGCCGGGTGCATCTCCAGTTCTGCGATCCGCATCAGGAACCGCGGGCCCGCGTAGGCCTGCTCGTTCTCGGCGTGGTCACGGATGACGTGGCAGACGTTCTGGCACAGGAAGCACTCGATGCACTTGCGGAACTCCTGGGACCGCTCGACATCGACCTGCTGCATCCGGAACTCACCGAGGCCGACCGCCGGGCCGGGTGTGAACGAGGGGATCTGCCGCGCCTTCTCGTAGTTGAACGAGACGTCGGTGACCAGGTCCCTGATCACCGGGAAGGTGCGCATCGGGGTCAGGGTGACCGGCTGGCCGGGCTCGAAGGTGGACATCCGGGTCATGCACGCCAGGCCCGGGCGGCCGTTGATCTCCATCGAGCAGGACCCGCACTTGCCGGCCTTGCAGTTCCAGCGCACCGCCAGGTCGCCGGTCTGGGTGGCCTGCAGCCGGTGCAGGATGTCGAGGACGACCTCGCCCTCGTTCACCTCGACCTGATAGTCGACCAGTTCTCCGGCGCCGGCGTCTCCCCGCCAGACCCGGAGCGTGACCTTCTCGCCCATCAGTTCGTCTCCTCCGGGGCTGGGGGCAGTTCTTCCTCGGTCAGGTACTTCTTCAGTTCGGCGCGGTCGAACAGCGCCAGCAGGTCTTCCCGCATCGGTTCCATCGGCTGCCGCCTGAGCGTGACCCGGCCACCAAGCTCCGAGCAGATCAGGTTGACCTTGCGCCACTGCGGGTTCATGCCGGGGAAGTCGTCGCGGGTGTGGCCGCCCCGGCTCTCCTGCCGTTCCAGTGCTGCCTGTGCCACGCATTCCGCGATCAGCATGATGTTGCGCAGGTCCAGGGCGAGGTGCCAGCCGGGGTTGTAGGCGGTGCCGCCTTCGGCGCTCACCTTCGCCGCCCGCTCGCGCAGCTTCTCCAGTTCGGCGAGCGCGGCCTTGATCTCCTCTTCCCGGCGGATGATGCCGACCAGGCTGCTCATGGTCTCCTGGACNNCGGCCGCGCCCATCCCCGCCCGGCGGCCGAACACCAGCAGGTCCGACAGCGAGTTGCCGCCGAGGCGGTTGGACCCGTGCATGCCGCCGGACACCTCACCGGCCGCGAACAGGCCGGGCACGAGCGACTCGGCGGTGTCCGGGTCCACCTCGATCCCGCCCATCACGTAATGCTGGGCCGGCCCGACCTCCATCGGCTCCTTGGTGATGTCCACGTCGGCCAGTTCCTTGAACTGGTGGTGCATGGACGGCAGCTTGCGCAGGATCTCCTCGGCCGGCAGCCGGGTGGACACGTCGAGGAACACCCCACCGTGCGGGGAGCCGCGCCCGGCCTTGACCTCGGCGTTGATCGAGCGGGCCACCTCGTCCCGGGGCAGCAGTTCGGGCGGGCGCCGGTTGTGCTCCGGGTCGGTGTACCAGCGGTCGGCCTCTTCCTCGGTCTCGGCGTACATGGGGCGGAACACATCCGGCACGTAGCCGAACATGAACCGCTTGCCCTCGGAGTTGCGCAGCACCCCGCCGTCNNCCGGTGTACTCCCAGGAGTTGGAGCTGACCTTGAAGGTCTTGCCGATCCCGCCGGTGGCCAGGATGACTGCGGGCGCCTCGAACACCACGAACCGCCCGCTTTCGCGGATATAGCCGAACGCTCCCGCGATCCGCTCGCCGTCCTTGATCAGGCGGGTGATCGTGGTCTCGGCGAAGACCTTGATCATGGCCTCCGGGTCGCCGTGCTCGCGCGCGTCCTGCTGCTGGAGGGCGACCACCCGCTGCTGGAGGGTGCGGATCATCTCCAGGCCGGTGCGGTCGCCGACGTGGGCCAGCCGGGGGTACTCATGGCCGCCGAAGTTGCGCTGGCTGATCTTGCCGTCCTTGGTGCGGTCGAAGACCGCGCCCCAGGCCTCAAGTTCCCACACCCGGTCCGGTGCTTCCTGGGCGTGCAGTTCGGCCATCCGCCAGTTGTTGAGGAACTTGCCCCCGCGCATGGTGTCGCGGAAGTGGACCTGCCAGTTGTCCTTCGGGTTGACGTTGCCCATCGCGGCGGCGCAGCCGCCCTCGGCCATGACCGTGTGTGCCTTGCCGAACAGGGACTTGGAGATGATGGCGGTCTTCTTGCCTGCCTGCCGGGCCTCGATCGCCGCCCGCAGCCCGGAGCCGCCGGCGCCGATCACCACCACGTCGTAGGGGAGCCGTTCGATGTCAGTCATGTCAGGTCCGGTTCCTTGCCTGCGCCTAGAAGAACCGCAGGTCGGTAATGGCGCCACTGGCCACCAGGCGGATATAGAGGTCGGTGAGCAGCACCCAGGTCAGCGAGATCCAGGCGAGTTCCATGTGCCTGGCGTTCAGCCGGGAGACGAGCGTCCACATCCGGTACCGGACCGGATGGGAGGAGAAGTGCTTGAGCCTGCCGCCGACGGCATGCCGGCAGGCATGGCAGGACAGCGAGTACAGCCATAGCAGCGCCGCGTTGATGATCAGGACCAGCGTGCCCAGGCCCATGTGACCCCACTGGCCGCCGTAGCTGCGGAACGCGATGACCGCGTCGTAGGTCAGGAACGCGTTGAACGTCAGGGCGATCCAGAAGAAGTACCGGTGCAGGTTCTGCAGGATCAGCGGGATCCGCGTCTCGCCCGTGTACCTGGCGTGCGGTTCACGGACCGCGCATGCGGCCGGCGCCCGCCAGAACGCCCGGTAGTAGGCCTTGCGGTAGTAGTAGCAGGTGAGCCGGAAGCCCATCGGCCCGCCGATGATGATGATCGCCGGTGTCAGCCAGGTCAGCCACGGGATCAGGAAGAAGCTGGAGTCCCCGGGGGTGCAGGTGGCCGCCAGGCAGGGCGAGTAGAGCGGGGAGATGTACGGCCCCCACACGTAGTCCGCGTTGACCAGGGAGGCCCAGGTCAGGTACACGACGACGACGCCCAGGAAGGCCGCCGTGACCGCGGGCTGGCGCCACCAGGGGTCTTTGCGCAGGGTGGCTTCCTTGATCTGCGCCCGGGTCTTGGCCGGCGCTGCTGGTGCCTGCGTCATCGGCTGCATCTCCACACTCGTACTCGCTGGGGGTCTGCTGGGCGGCCACAGCCCTTCCCTGGCGCCCGGTCGCACGCTGCGCACGAACCCTATTCCACTGAATATCATCGCGTCGGCCCGCAGGCCGATTGTGACTATGTGACTCTTACTACACCGCCTGCCCGGCAGGCGGTGGCGCCGCCCCGAGCGAGCGGCGCAGGAAGTCCACCTGGAGCAGCAGCAGGTTCTCCGCGACCTCCTCCTGCGGCGTCATGTGGGTGACCCCGGACAGGGGCAGCACCGCATGCGGCCGGCCCGCCGCGAGCAGCGCTGAGGACAGCCGTAGTGTGTGCGCGGCCACGACATTGTCGTCCGCGAGCCCGTGGATGAGCAGCAGTGGGCGGCTGAGCCCGGGGGCATCGGCCAGCAGCGAACTGGCCTGGTAGGGACTGGCCCCCTCCGTGCCTGGGGTGCCTGGCTCGCCCGCCCGGTCCGGCCCGCCGGGCTGGCCCAGGTAGCGCTCGGTGTAATGAGTGTCATACAGCCGCCAGTCGGTGACCGGCGCGCCGGCGATCGCGGCATGGAAAACATCGGGGCGGCGCAGCACCGCGAGCGCGGCCAGGAACCCGCCGAACGACCAGCCCCTGATCGCGACCCGGGACAGATCCAGGTCGCCGTGCCGGCCGGCGGCGGCGTGCAGCGCCTCGGTCTGGTCATCGAGGACCGGGCCGGCCAGGTCGTGCCAGACTGCCCGGTCCCACTCCGGCCCGCGCCCGGGCGTGCCCCGGCCGTCCGCGACAACCACAGCGAAACCCTGGTCGGCCAGCCATTGGGAGGTGAGGAACGCGCCACGGGCCGCCAGCACGCGCTGGGCGTGCGGCCCGCCGTAGGGGTCGAGCAGCACTGGCAGCTTGCCCGACCCTGGCTCATGCCAGGACGGCAGCAGGAGCGCGGTGCGGATGCCGGCCGGCCCGGCCGCGAACAGGCCGGGGTGGGGGGTGGGCAGGCTGGGGTGCTCGGCCAGCGAGGTGACCGGTGTGTCTGGCCGGCCAGCTCGCACTGCCCGCACGCGGGTGCCGTCCTCGGCGAGGGACCGCCGGATGATCACGGTGGTCCCGCCCGCCTGCCGCCCGGTGTGCACACCGGGCTCCGGCGTGAGCAGGACCACCCCGTCTGGGCCGTATGACCACAGGCCAATCTCGGTGGGCTCGTCCTGCGAAGCGGTGAACAGCACGGTCGAGCCGTCTGTGCAGCAGATCTCGCGTACCTGCAGGCTCGCCGGCGTGACCGGCTTGGCGCTGCCCTCGGCGAGTTCTTCCGGCGTGGCCACCAGCAGCCGCCTGGCCCCCTCGGCGTCGGTGGTCCACACGATCGCGCCATCGCTGGTGCAGGCGGGGACGCCGGGCACAATGTCCAGCCACCGCTGGTCGGTGTCTTCCCGCAGCACCGCGACCGCCCGCCTGGCCGGGTCCGCGGACAGCAGGCGCATCCGCCGCTGGTCGCGGCTTTGCACGACGATCAGCGGGTCCTGGTGATCCCAGTTCACGCTCACCAGGTACTCAAAGCCGGCCCGGTCCCATTCCACCGGCACCTGGCTGCCGTCCAGGCTCACCAGCACCAGGCTCACGTCGGCGTTGGGGGTGCCCGCAGCCGGGTAGGCGACCTCGGTCGCCGGGCGGCCGGGGTTGGCCGGGTCGGCGATGTGCCAGCGCTGGACGCCGGTCTCGTCCACCCTGGCCACGAGCAGGGCCGAGCCGTCCGGTGCCCACCAGTAGCCCCGCATCCGGCCCATCTCCTCCGCGGCGACGAACTCGGCGAGACCATAGCTGAGCCCCGGCACCCCGTTCGGGCCGATGATCTGCGTGTCCTGCCCCGTGCCCAGATCGATGATCCGCAGCGCGCCCGCGCAGACGTAGGCAACCCGGTGGCCCACCGGGTCGGGACGGGGGTCGAGTGCGGGGACCTCGGCGCCGATCGCGCGCGGGCGGGCCTGCCCGGTCAGGTCCGCCACATGCACCTGGCCGGCCAGCGTGAACGCTGCCACGGTCAGCGCGGAGTCGGTGGCGAACGCCACGATCCCGCCGGCTTGCTCGCGGGATCGTTCCCGGCGGGCCTTCTCCTGGGCGGGGACATCCCCGGCTGCGGCGAGCGCGGCGGGGTCGGCGATCAGGCGCTCCGCCCCGGTGCCGGTGTCGAGCACCCACAGGCACGTCACCGGGTCAGTGCCACCCTGGCTGCGCAGGAAGGCCACCCGGGTGCCGTCGGGGGAGATCTGGAAGGAACGCGGGGCGCCGAGGCTGAACCCCTGGGTCCTGGCCTGCTGCCGCGGGAAACTCTCGCTCATGCCCTGATCCTGCCAGGGACTGATTCTCTCAGGTGAAGTTGTCCTGATCTCAGCGGGACCCGCGGGACCGGTACCCCGACCTGGCATGTCACGATCACGGTGTGGAACCGCTGACGGCTGACCGCAGGCTGCTGCTGGTGCACGCCCATCCCGACGATGAGTCGATCGAGACAGGCGCGACGATGGCCAGGTACGCGGCCGAGGGCGCGGCTGTCACCCTGGTCACCTGCACGCTCGGCGAACTGGGTGAGATCATCCCGCCGGACCTGGCGCACCTGGCCGCCGACCGGGAGAACCGGCTGGGGGAGTACCGGATCGGCGAACTGGCCGCGGCCTGCGCCGCGCTCGGGGTGAGCGACCACCGGTTCCTTGGCTGGCCGGGCCGGTGGCTGGACTCGGGGATGATGGGCCTGCCCACCAACGACGCCCCGGACTGTTTCTGGCGGGCGGACGTCGGGGTGGCGGCAGCNNGATCCGGGCGGGCCGGCCGGGGGTGGCGAGCCGTGGCGGGTGGCGAAGTTCTATGCGACGGCGATGCCGCGGTCGGTGCTGGCGGAGGCGATCCGGCTGGGTCCGGGCCGCCCGGCCCGCTTCAGCGAGGTGGCCTCGGCGGCCGACCTGCCGTACGGGGTCGCCGACGAGGAGATCACGACCGAGATCGACGGCAGCGCCTACCTGGCGGCCAAGACCGCTGCCCTGCGCGCCCATGCCACCCAGATCGCGGTGGAGGGCCCGTTCTTCGCCCTGCCCGACATGGTGGGGCTGCGTGTCAGCGGGCATGAGTACTACACGCTGCTCAGCGGGCGCGAAGCCCGGCCGCCCGGGGGCGTGGGCCGTGAGCATGATCTGTTCGCCGGGCTGTGAAGCCGGCAGCCGGGGCTGCGCCCATCTCGCCGCCGTATAGCCTGCTCTGCGTGGAGAGCAGGCAGGTTCGGGGCGTGGACGCGCTCACCGTGGGCAGTGCCTACGCGGCGCTGTTCCTGCTCGGCGTGGTGGAGGGAGTCATCGGCTGTTTCCAGTACAGCCGCGGCGCCGGCCCGGTGCCGGTGGCGGCGCTGGCGTTCTGTATCGCGATCTTCCTGACCTGCCTGCTGGCGGCGTGGGGCATGGGCTCGCCACTGGGCGGCCTCGTGCCTGCGCTCGGCTGGTTCGTGGCCTCCCTCGTGCTGTCCCTGCCGACCGCAGCCGGGAGCGTGATCATCACCAACACCGCCGCCGGCAAGTGGTACCTCTACGGCGGTGCCGTCAGCGCCGGCCTGGGAATGGTGCTCAGCTTCCGCGGGCGGTTCCGGCGGTGAGCCCGGTGGACCGCACCGATTTCCGGCGGGTCGCCGGCCGGTTCGCCAGCGGCATCGTCGTTGTTTCCACCAGCATGGGCGGAATAGGGCATGCCATGACGGTGACCGCGTTCACGTCGGTGTCACTTGACCCGCTGCTCGTCCTGTTCTGCGCGGAAAAGATCGCCCGTTTCCACGACGCTGTCCTGGCCGCCGGCACCTGGGCGGTGTCGGTCCTGAACGAGGACTCCGAGAAGATCGCCCGCTGGCTGGCCACGCGCGGGCGGCCGCTGGAAGGCCAGTTGGACGCGTTCCGGCACCATCCAGGCCCGCTGACCGGCGCACCCGTCCTCGATGACGCGCTCGCCGCGATGGAGTGCCGGACCACCGCGGTGCACGACGGCGGCGACCACAGCATCGTGGTCGGCGAGGTGCTCGCGGTCAGCGAGCCCAGGCCCGCAAGCGCGCCCCTGCTCTACTACGCGAGCGGCTATGCCCGCCTGAGCGGGGGCTGAGCTAGCGGATCGCCTCCTCGAGCTGGTCCAGGGCCCAGTCCAGGTCGTGCTCGGCGATGATCAGCGGTGGGGCGAGGCGGATGGTGGTGCCGTGGGTGTCCTTGGCGAGCACCCCGCGGGCGGCCAGCCGCTCGCATACTTCGCGGCCGCTCAGGCTCGCGAACTCCACCCCGGCCCACAGGCCGCGGCCGCGCACCTCGCGGACGGCGTGCCTGGGTAGCGCCGACAGCCGCTCGTGCAGGTGGGCGCCCAGTATGGCGGACCGCTCCTGGAACTCACCGGTGGACAGCATCGCGATCACCTCGCGGCCGATCGCGCAGGCGAGCGGGTTCCCGCCGAACGTGGAACCATGCTGGCCGGGCCGGAAAACGCCGAGGATCTCACGCGAGGAGACCACCGCCGACACCGGCATGATGCCGCCGCCGAGGGCTTTGCCGAGCAGGTACATGTCCGGCTGCACGCCCTCGTGCTGGCAGGCGAAGGTGGTCCCGGTGCGCCCGAGCCCGGACTGTATCTCGTCGGCGATCATCAGCGCGCCATGGGAGGTGCACAGTTCGCGTACGCCGGCCAGGTAGCCCGGCGGGGGAACGATCACGCCGGCCTCGCCCTGGATGGGCTCGATGAGCACCCCGGTCACGCGCTGGTTCATGGCGGCGGCCAGCGCGCTGAGGTCCCCATAGGGCACGACCCGGAAGCCGGGGGTGTAGGGGCCGTAGGAGGCACGCGCCTGCTCGTCGGTGGAGAAGCTGACGATGGTGGTGGTGCGCCCGTGGAAGTTGCCTTCGAAGGCCACGATGACGGCCTGGTCCGCAGGTACGCCCTTGACCTCGTAGCCCCACTTGCGGGCGGTTTTGATCGCAGTTTCCACCGCCTCCGCGCCGGTGTTCATCGGCAGCACCATCTCCATGCCGGCCAGCGCCGCCAGTTCGGCGCAGAACGGCCCGAACTGGTCATGGTCGAACGCCCGGCTGACCAGTGTCACCCGCCCGAGCTGCCGCTGCGCGGCAGCGATCAGCCGGGGGTGCCGGTGACCGAAGTTGATGGCCGAGTAGGCGGCGAGCAGGTCCAGGTACCGGCGCCCTTCGACGTCGGTCGCCCAGGCGCCCTCCGCCTCAGCGATCACGACGGGAAGCGGGTGGTAGTTGTGTGCGCTGTGGGCATCGGACAGGGCGCGCAGTCCGGTGGATGTGGGTCCCACCATCACGCTCCTGCCCCCTCTCATGGCCTCAGCTCCAGTGTGCAGCATTTCGGGCCACCCCCTGCCTTGCGGAACTCCGACATGTCCACCGGCACCGGCTCGAAGCCGGCGGCGGCGATCTGAGCGGCCAGGCCCTGCGCCTGCGCCGGCAGCACCACGTGGTGGCCGTCGCTGACCGCGTTCAGCCCGAGCACCTCGGCATCGGTGTCCTTGACCTCGATCAGTTCGGTGAACTGCGAGGCCAGCGCCGCCCGCCCGGCGTCATCGAAGGCCGCCGGGTAGTAGGCGGCGATGCCGGGGCCGAGCAGGCACAGCGCGGTGTCCAGGTGGTAGTAGCGCGGGTCGGCCAGGCGCAGGCTGATCACGGGCAGCCCGAAAATCTCTTCAAGATCATTCTGAACGCAGGCATCGGTGCGGAACCCGTGCCCGGCCAGGATCGCGCTGCCGGTGTAGACGAGATCCCCCTCGCCCTCGTTGACCCGGCGCGGTTCGTGGACGGCGCGGTACCCGCTGCGCCGGAACCAGTCGAGGTAAGCCGGGCCCTCAGCGGCACGCTCGGCGTGGCGGAAGCGGGCTCCCAGCACGGCCCCGCCGATCACGGTCGCACCGTTGGCCGCGAAAACCATGTCCGGCAGCCCGGGCACCGGGTCGATGATTTCCACCCGGTGGCCGAGAGCGAGGTAGGTCGCCCGCAGTGCCCGCCATTGCCGCGTGGCGAGCTGGCGATCGACCGGATCGCCGGTGTTCATCCAGGGGTTGATGGCGTACTCGACCCGGAAATGCTCCGGCGGGCACATCAGGTAGCTCCTGGCCTGCATCCAGCCTCCTGTCCGCTGTCGTGATCATGGTGGTGATCACAATCCAGCCTAGGAGCGCGCCTGAGCAGGGGATATGCGTGCATCCTGCGTGCAGTGGCAGATCTGTTGCGGATTCACGGCGAATATCGGCGAATTGTTGCGTCCAGGTCTGTGCCCGGCTGCCTACCGCCCGACCTCGCGGGCCAGGTCCAGGCCGAGCAGCCGGTCCAGATAGGCGAAGGTCTCAAACTTCGCCCCGGGTGCGACGGCGCCATCCTCCGCCAGCACCTGCAGCGTGCCCAGCGCCACCGGGGTGTCGAGGTCGTCGTCGAAGGCGGCGGTGATCTGCGCCACGTGCTGGGCGGACATCGGCTTGCTGGGGGAGTGTGCCCAGTCGGCGACCCGCTTGCGCCACCAGCGCAGCGATTCGTCAGCGACGGCGAGGGCGTCCCAGGTGAGGGTCACCGGCTGCCGGTAGTGGGCCTGGAGCAGGGCCAGCCGGAGCGCGAGCGGGTCGATGCCACGTGCCACGAGGTGGGGGACCGTCACTGCGGCCGGATCGTCGCTGGGCAGCACGTCCGCGGCATGCACCAAGTGATGTGCCCACTGCGTGGCCGGTGTGCCGCCACGGGCCGGGCCGATCCCGACATCGAGCGGGTCGGGGAAGCGGGCCGAGAATTCTGCCGGGTAGATGTTGAGCGCGTCGCAGGCCGCGCGCAGGCTCTGCCCGGCGCGCCCGGTGCCCGGTGCACTGCCCCCGTCGCCGGCCGCATCGGCTGACCCGCCAGGAGCGTTCTGCCAGGCGGTCACCTGCAGGCGGTGCCGCTCCGCGACCCGGCGGATCAGGTCGGACAGCAGGTAGCAGCGCAGGTCCTGGAGCCGGACCGGCCCGCCTTCGGCCGGGCCCACCGTGTAGGTGCGCAACTCGCCCCGGCGGGCCTGCCTGACCGGCGTGGCCTGCCCGGTCCCGTGATGGTAAAGCCGGAGCACCCTTCCAGCCTACGAGCTCAGGCGAGCGCGGCGAGGCGGGCCACCGCGGCGTCGATGCGCTCGTCGGTGGCGGCCAGGGCCACCCGGACGTGGCGGTGCCCGGCCGGCCCGTAGAACTCGCCGGGAGCAACCAGGATGCCGGCCTCGGCGAGTGCCGGGACGGAAGCCCAGCAGTCGAGCCCGGCCTTGGCCACCCACAGGTAGAGCCCGGCCTCGGAGTGCTCGCTCACCCAGCCCGCGGCTGCCAGCGCCGCCCGCAGCCGGGTGCGCCGGGCGGCGTACCGGGCCCGCTGCTCGTCGGCGTGGGCGTCGTCGTCAAACGCCGCGGCCATGGCCGCCTGGACCGGGGCCGGCACCATCATCCCCGCGTGCCGCCGGATCTCCAGTAGCCCGGCGATGAGCACCGGGTCGCCGGTGACGAACCCTGCCCGGTATCCGGCCATGTTCGAGCGCTTGGACAGCGA
>DPMS01000723.1 GCA_003541285.1 Actinomycetota bacterium | reverse complement strand
CCTTGGCGTTCTCGCCCGCCAGGAGCGCGAAGATCGCGTCTTTCGCTTCGAGTTCGGCACCGGCGTCCGTTCTCGCCTTGAAGAACGCGATCGCCTTGGGGATACCGAGATGATCGAGCACGAACGGAAGACCGGGGAAAAGCCCCCGTTCCGCCCAGAGCTCGCCAACAACCGAGTGCAGCCAATCGAGTCGAGCGTTCCACTGCTCCGAGGCGTCACCCATCTCTACCAACGTCGAGACAGACTTGATCATCGCCTCGATAATCTCGAGTGCGTCGTCGTCACTGAATTGGCGGGTAGCATATTTGAAGTGGCGCGGGTTGGGTGGGACGACGATGAATCGCTCTACCTCCTCGGGGCGATCAAGGTACGCGTGATACGTGAGCCGCAAGCCTTCGTTCGGGTAATGCGATGTGAGATCGATGCCCCATACGAAACCGCCGCCATACCTCTTTCGGTTCTCAGGCGTCATGTCCGTGTAGTTGCGAATCTTGCCAACGGACTTCACACGAGACACGCCAACGATTACGTAGCGCCGCGAATCGTCCTCGCTGAAAGGGTTGCTGTAGTTCGAGTAGTAGAAGACCAGGCTACGGTTCGCCTCTATCTGAGCGAAGTACTCCAGGGCGTAAGCGAGACGTTGGTCGTAGTCGTATGTCTGACCGCTGCCGCGGTTCTCTACCTCTGGCCTGTACATCTGCTCGAAGGGCCATATGCAGACGGTCGACGGCTCCAAGCCCCAGGTCACCCGCTCGTTCGCTGGATACCAATCGGGGGCATCAGCATAGCCACCGATCGTCTCCTTGCCGAAGGCGTTGATGCTGTACACGCAGGGCGGCGAGCCATCGGTGCGTGAGCAAGAGGTACCGGCGTTGGCTACCTCCCAATCGAGGTCTCGACTGACCCGGATCTGGTCGCCGGGGTAGGAGTAGTGACCCACGCAAAACGTGTTGGAAGAAGGGTCTCTACACACGTGACGTAACCAGTCACGCCCCCTGTTGATCTGCGGCGTGGCGGTGCTGGCGTCCGCTTTGTGATCATGGTTGGGTTCGGGGGTGCCGCATCCGGAGCAGCCCTCGTATGAGGAGCTGGCTGCCCGGAACGCCGAGCTGCTGGCGGTGGTGGCGGAGCAGGCCGCGCTGATCGAGTCGCTGCGGGCCGAGGTGGCGGCGCTGCGCCGGCAGGCGGGCCGGGATTCGTCGAACTCCTCGCAGCCCCCGAGCCAGGATGGCCCCGCGGCTGAGGCGAAGGCGAAGGCAAGGGCGCGCAGCCGGCGGGCGCGGCCGGGCCGGGCGCAGGGCGGGCAGAAAGGCCATCCGGGTGCGAGCCTGGCGTGGGCCGCGCGGCCGGATGAGACCCTGGTCATCGAGCCGGGCACGTGCGGCGGGTGCGGCGCGGACCTGGCTGGCGCTGACGGGCGGGTCGCTTCCGCCGTGCAGGTCTTCGATATCCCGCCGGCCGCGCTGACGGTGACGGAGTACCAGATGATGCGCCGCACCTGCTGCGGGTGCGGGCACGTCACGACGGCCCCGGCCCCAGCCGGGGTAACTGGCGGCCCGGTCTGCTACGGGCCGAACGTGACCGATGCGGCGACGCTGCTGGCCAGCACGGACGTGATCGGCATCGAGCGGGCAGCGGACCTGATGGGCGCCCTGCTCAAGGCACCGGTCTCCACGGGGTTCGTGTCGCGGTGCCTGGTCCGCCTCGACGCGGCGTTAACCGCCGCCGGGTTCGAGGATGCGCTCAAGGACGCGCTGCGGGCGGCGGGCGTGCTGGGCACTGACGAGACCCCCGCCCCGCTGGCCACCGCAGCCACCAGTGCGGAAGGCTGCGGCAACCCGCACGTGTACACGGTGCGGACCCTGCGCGGCTGGACCGGCGGCGGGCCGGACCTCATCTGGTACGGCGCAGCCGGAGACCGCACCAAGGCCTCGATTACCGGGTTCGGGATCCTGGACGGCTACCACGGGGTCCTGGTCCGCGACGACTACGGCGGCTACCTCAGCTACGACGCCGGCCTCGCCGGAGTCCAGCAGTGCCTGGCCCACCTGTACCGCTACCTCGACGACGCCTACGCGACCGGCCCGCAATCCCAGACCTGGACCCGGCAGGCCGGCGACGCCCTCCGCGCGGCCTCAGCCGCGGTCAGGGCCGCCCGCGCCGACCGCCAGGCCAGCCTCGACCCCGCCCTGCTGGACAGGCTGCGCCACAGCTATGACCAGGCCGTCGCCTTCGGGATCTCGGTGAACCTGTCCCGGCCCTGGCACAAGGGCAACCACCCCGGGCTAATCCTGGCCCGGCGGCTGAAGCGCAAGGCCTCCCAGGTCTGGCTATTCACCACCCGCTTCGACGTCCCCGCCACGAACAACGGGTCCGAAAACGCCGTCCGCGGCTACAAGCTCGCCGCGAAAATCAGCGGCTGCTGGCGCACCCTCGCGACCCTGCAGCGCCACTGCCGCATCCGCTCCTACCTCACCACCGCCCGCAGCCACGGCCGCCACCCGCTCGCCGCCATCCGCGACGCCCTCACCGGCAACGCCTGGATGCCACCGCACCCAGCATGATCAACTAACCGGACCCGTGACTGGTTACCTTGAAATCTCTCGGGACGGA